>JALZAE010000639.1 GCA_030948535.1 Gemmatimonadota bacterium
TCTGATGGCACAGGTCCGGGAGGGGGCGGTGGTGGCGGCGCAATCCACATCGATCTCACCGCGTTCCAGAACACCGTAGCGGTGGGTGGAACGCTGCAGCTCACGGCGATCGCGAAGGATGCGAACAACAACGCCGTCGTCCGAACGATCAGCTTCGCGTCATCGAACAATGCCAACGCCACCGTCACCGGGCAGGGTGAGGTGACGGGCGTCGCGGTCGGCGTGGTGACGATCACGGCCAGCACATCTGATCCGGCGAGCGCGACCTATGTCGTCAACGTCGTGCAGCCGACGGTCAACACCGTACTGCTCGAGCCGGCGGACTTCGACCTAGCCCCGGGCGGAACGCAGCAGATCACCGTGCGGCTCAAGGACATCAACGGCACGCTGTTGGCGAACGCAGGCCACACCTTCGTGTGGACGCAAGACAACGCGACCGCCGCGACGGTCGACGGCAACGGTCTCGTGACGGCGCACAACACCGGCGCGGCCGTCATCACGGCTCGCGTCGACGGCAAGCCCGGTACCGCCACAGTGCATGTAAACAACGTGCCCGTGGCGACCGTGACGGTGAACGGCTCGTCGTCGATGTTCGTGCTCTTCGACCAGCAGCTCACCGCGACGTTGAAGGACGGAAACGGCAACACACTGTCGGGTCGCACGGTGACCTGGTCGACGTCGGACGGCAACAAGGCGACGGTCGATCAGAGCGGCAACGTGCACGCGGCCGCGATCGGCGATGTCACGATCACCGCGACCAGTGAGACGAAGGTCGGCTCGATCACCATTCACATCACGGCTGCGCCGGTGGCGTCGGTCACCATCGCGCCCGCCAATCCGTCGATTCTCGTGAATGCGTCGGTCCCATTGACGGCGACGACGAAGGATGCGAACGGGAATGTGCTCACGGGCCGCGTCGTGACGTGGGGCTCCAACAACGCCGCGGCGGTCACGATCGGCTCGTCGACGGGCGTCGCCTTCGGCGTGGCGCCGGGCTCGGCGCTCGTCACCGCGACGAGCGAGGGTGTCCCGGGTACGACGACCGTCACGGTCGCGAACATTCCGGTGAACACCGTCACGATCACGATCAATCCCAGCACGATCATCGCGGGCCAGCAGACATCGCAGATTACCGCCGTGGCACGCGACATCAACAACAACATCCTGACCGGCCGCGCGTTCACATATACCTCGGGCACCACCACGGTCGCGACCGTGAATGGCACGGGTCTCCTCACCGGTATCTCGGGCGGTACGTCGGCGATTACGGCGACGAGCGAAGGCAAGACGTCTCCGCCGGTCACGCTCACGGTGCTGCCGTCGGCGTCGACCGTCGTGATCACGTGCAGCAAGGGCTCACCAACGAACATGGCGATCGGCGAGCCGGGCGTGGCGTGCTCGGCCGTGGTACGCGATGGCGGCGGCAACATCCTCACCGGCCGCACGATCGCGTGGAATTCGACGAACACTGGCGCCGCGACGATCGATGGCAGCGGCAACTTGACCGGTGTCGGCGTGGGCGCGACGAGCATCTCGGCCACCGTCGAAGGCAAGACGAGCAACGCGATCACCGTGAACGTCGCGCTCGCCCCTGTCTTCTCCGTCACGGTCACGCCCGGTAGTGCGCTGCTGAGCGAGGGCCAGACGCAGGCGATCGGCGTCGTGCTGAAGGATCAGTGGGGTAACGTGCTCACCGGCCGCGTGATCACGATCGGGAACTCGAACGCCACCGCGGTTGGCGTGTCGGGCGGCGCCGGCAGCTACACGGCGAGCGCGCTGGCGGCCGGACCGGCCTGCGCGAACGCCGTCTCGACGCTCACGTTCACCAGTGAAGGGAAGAGCGGCACGTCGGTCATCACCGTGCGGGCGCGCGTCAACACGGTCGACGTCTCGCCGAGCTCGGCCACGGTCTACATCAACGGCAACGCACAGCTGATCGTCACCCTCAAGGATGTCTGCGGCAACACGCTCGACAACACGCAGCGCACCATCACCTACGCCACGGCCGACGGCAGCAAGGCGACCGTGAGCGGAACCGGACTGGTGCACGGCGTGCAGCAGACCGAGCCGGGTCCGGCCGTGAACCTCACCGTCTCCAGCGAAGGAAAGAACTTCGTGGTTCCGGTGACCGTACGCGCGCCAGTCGCCACGGTGCTCGTCTCGCCGCTCTCGTCCAACATCAGAGTTGGCGAGTTCGTCGACCTGTTCATCACGCTGAACGATGCGCAGGGTGCGGGTATCGACAACGGCACGCGTGTCATCAACGCGGTGGCAGCGCCTGGCGGCAAGGTGACGATCACGCCGACCGGCGTCGCCGGCGTCGGATCCCGCTACTTCCGAGTGACCGCGACGACGACGGGCGACGTGACGATCACGATCACGTCAGAAGGCGTCAGTAACGCGACGCCGGTGACGATCCATATCGATCCGTAGACGGCGATAGTTGCTGAAACGAAGGAGGGCGTCGCGATATCGCGGCGCCCTTCTTCGTTCCTAGCGTCCGGCATCGCCCAGTCTGGCATCGCCCAGTCCGGCATCGCCCAGTCCGGCATCGCCCAGTGTGGCATGGCCTAGTCTGGCATCGCCGACGAGGGGTTGTGCTGATCAGAGGGATCGCGCGGATTGGGGCGGAGGACGGCGAGGACTGTACACTCGGCAGGACTTTGGCTCAGGGCCAAAGTGAAGAAGCAGGCCGAGCTCGAGATTCGTCGCACGCAGGTAATTCTTGAGTTGACGAACCCGCGCGCTAGCAGCTCGCGCTCTAGGGCAGTTGCATGGATGCTCTCGAGGAAACCGAAGCCGAGCTCGTTGTAAACGTCGTAGACGGCCCCGATGACCGAGCGGGATAGCTCGCGCTCGACAAGCTCTACGATTGGCATGCTTGATGATGGCGATCGATAGAGAGGACGCGGCATCGTTCTGATGCGCCCACAATCAAGAGTTGATAGGGGTCATCAGTGCGGATCGGCTCGATCCCTCTGATCAGCACATCCCTTCGTCGGCGATGCCCGCATGGGAGCTTGACGTCCCGCCGACGATGTGTTGCTAGGCTAGGCCGCTACGACCTCGAGCCGAGCCTTCGCCGCT
Source organism: Gemmatimonadota bacterium (assembly GCA_030948535.1). GTDB lineage: Bacteria > Gemmatimonadota > Gemmatimonadetes > Gemmatimonadales > Gemmatimonadaceae > JALZAE01. The sequence goes on from JALZAE010000639.1 coordinate 3,088, forward strand.
TCGATCCCGTGCTTCGCCGCAATCGCGTAGACCTCGTCCGAATCGAGGATCTCGCGCGCGATGAGCGCGTTCGCGATCTCTTCGACGGCGTCGCGGTACTGCGTGACGATCTGCTCCGCCCGTACGGATTGGGCTGTCATGAGCGACCTGACGGCGGTGTCGATCTGCGACTGCAGCTGCGAGCTGACCGAGCCGTTGTTGTCGGCGCTGACCAGGCCGACCTCATCGCTCATGCCGAACTCGGCCACCATGCGGCGCGCGATACCCGTCGCCTGGACGAGATCGCTGCCGGCGCCCGTGGTGACGCAGTCGCGGCCGAGGAAGATCGTCTCCGCGGCGCGTCCGCCGAGTGCCTTGGCGATGACGCCTTCGAGGTAGTGGCGCGGGTGCAGATGCCGGTCCGCCTCGGGCGCGAAATGCGCGGCGCCCAGCGAACGGCCGCGCGGCTCGATGGTGACCTTGTGCAGCTTGTCGTCCGGGCAGGCGACGACGCCGACGACGGCGTGACCCGCTTCGTGCAGCGCGATCAGGCGCCGCTCGCTCTCGGTCACCACGACGCCGGAGCGAACGCGGCCGAGGAGGATCTTGTCGCGCGCTTGCTCGACGTGGTCGTTGGTGATCGTATCGGAGTCGGACTGCACCGCGATGATCGCCGCTTCGTTGAGCAGGTTCGCCAGGTCGGCGCCCGAGTGGCCGACGGTGAGCTGCGACAGCCGCTCGAGGTCGACGTTCGGCGACAGCGGCGAGCGCGCCGCGTGAATCTTCAGGATTTCGAGGCGATCGACTGCCGTGGGAAGCGGCACTTCGACGATGCGGTCGAAGCGGCCGGGGCGGCGAACGGCGGGATCGAGCATATCCTCGCGATTGGTCGCCGCCATCCACACGACGCCTTCGTTCGCGCTCATGCCGTCCATCTCGACGAGGAGCTGATTGAGCGTGACTTCTTCTTCACCGGAGCGGTTCGGCCGGCCACGGCGTCCGCCGAGCGAGTCGAACTCGTCGATGAACACGATGCAGGGCGCGGATTCGCGCGCCTGCTTCGCCAACTGGCGCACGCGCCGCGATCCGACGCCGACGTACATCTCGTTGAAGTCCGAGCCTGCCGCCTGGATGACCGGTACGCCGGCCTCGCCGGCCACCGCGCGCGCCAGGAGCGTCTTGCCGGTGCCTGGCGGTCCGATCAGCAGAACGCCCTTGGGGCACTTCGCGCCCATGGCGCGGAAGCGCTCGGGCTGCTTGAGGTAGGCGATGACGTCGCGGAGATCGGCCTGCGCCTCGCGCACGCCACCGACGTCGGCCAGCGTGAGCCGGCGCGAGGACGGCGTCGCCAGGAACTTGCTCGCCGCGAGCCCGCCGCGCTGCTTGACGATCACGAAGAGCACCACGCCGACCACCGCGATCAGCGTCAGCGCCTGGATCAATGTCTCCGACGAGCGCGCGGGGAATCCGTCGAGCACGCGAACGTTCGCGCTGTCCTTGCTCCACCGATCCACGTCGCTCATCGACACGGCGGCGGGAATCAGGCTCTGCACCCGCGTGACTTCCTGACCGTTCAACACCAAGGGCTTGCGTAGCGTGGCCTCGACGCGGGCGCCATGGTCATCGAGCACGAGCTCCGACACCTGGTGGCGCGAGAGCGCCTCGGCGACCGCGGAATAGGGCACGATCGGCGCGACGGCGATCGCGGGATGGGTGACGCGCCAGGCAATGGCCGCTGCGGCGGCCAGTGCGACCAGAAATGCAGCCAACGGCCAATAGCGCACGGGTCCGCGGCGAAGTGTCGCGCTGAAGATCGCGCGAAGGCGCCAGTTCCTGCGCTCGCGGCGCAGGGTGGGCGGCTGTTTGGTGGTGGAGTGAGTCGACGACACGAGAGATTCTCTAGGCGGACCGATCGCGGCCGGTGCTCCGCGCTCGGGACATGATGTGATGCGACGACTTCGAGGAGACCAACGGGAGGAAGGCCGGCGGGAGGAAAAGCACCCTCCACCAGTATCGGCACCGCTACCTCGGAGACTCACCCGGCGCGTTCGGCGTAACAGCCCATCGCGCGTGGGGGTATTCCAATTGTAATGGCGCCCGTTTCAGCTTTCTACCCGGATTTTCGAGATCCGTGCCCCTGCGCTCGCCGAATGAGCGAGGTCGCGCCAAACGTCTTGATCGCGGCACTCGTACAAGTGCGAGCCCCGGGCTTCGTCGCGGCGACTCTCTTCCAACCGGCCCGTATGAACACCGCCTCCTTGTCGTCGCTCAGCGTAAGCTTCGGCACGCTGCGCGCGAACCCCGCGGGAGTGGGGCATAGGGTGTGGGGTGTGGTCACGAAGATGCTCGCGCTAACCACACCCCACACCTACGATCCACACCCGCTCTCACATGCGAAAGAGGTAGCTCGCCTTCACAAAGAACGCGTCGCGTTGCCGCTGGAGCCCCTTGAAGCGCAGTTGGTCGGGCTCGGTGAGGGTGCTCCCGTAACCGACGAAGAAGACGGTGCCGGGGTTGGGCTGGAAGGCGACGAGGCCGTCGGCGCGGAACTGGTTGTCGCGAAAGCCGGCGAGGCGCGTGTAGGTGCCGTCACGATTGCGGTGGTAGAGGGGGTCGTTGGTCCGCGAATCGTCGCGCAGATCGTCCTGGAACGTCGCGTCGTATTCGCCGACGAGCCGCACGAACAGCGGACGCGCCAGTTGGTACTCGACCTTCACGCGCGGAATCTTGTTGTCGCCGACAAGGCTGCCGTCGGTGTGGCGCATGTAGAACGTCGTGTTGTACGTGCCGTTCACCCGGAGCTTGTCGGTCGGCCGCCAGTGGCCGCCGAGCGTGAGCCACCCGATGTCGGCCGACGCCCACTCGTAGAAATTCTCGTCGCGGCCCCACAGATAGAAGATGTTGAAGTCGAACCGCTTGAACTGCGGCGATGCGACCTGCACGAGGTAGTCGAGATTGGCGATATGCGCGACGCCGGTGAAGGGAACGAATTGCAGACCGCTCGACGTCTGCCGGCCGATCGCGAAGGAGTCGTAGAGTCCATGGTCGTAGCCGAACGACTCGATCAGCACCGACGCGCCGACCTGCCATCCGCCGCGGAGCGATGCGTTGGTGTTGAGGTGCAGCTTCTTGTCCTGCCACGCGCGTCCGTCGACGAGGCTGCGATACTGCCACGTCGGATTGAGCACGACGTCCTGGCTGATCGTTTGAATCAGCGCGTTCTCTTTGCCGTACCAGGTCAGGCTATGGTCGAAGACGAGATTCGAGACGCCGGCGCGCGAGATGAATCCGCTCGACGCGCGGAAATTCTCGTCGATCGAGTTCATGGAATAACGCAGCCCAAAGGTCCGGCCCGACCGGGCGAAGATCGCCTGCCAGAGCGGTGAGATGCGGTCCGAGAATCCCGGGGCGACCGTCCTGCTCGCCGCGACCTGCAGCTGCGCGCTGTAGATCTTACTGAAGACGAATCGCCCGTCGATGCCGGCGACGCGATTCGATTGGCCGCCGTCGATCTTGTCGGTGTAGACGAACCCCGCCTTCGACGCGCCGCCGAGATCGCGCGTGACGCGCAGGATGTTGTAGACGGGATTGTACCGGCGCGTGACCGAGAGCTCGGGATCGTCGACGCCCGACAAGAGCGCCACGCTCGTCCCGGCGATTTTCCCGGTGAACTTCGCCGCCGCGACCGGCTCGGCGATGCGTCGTGTGTAAACGAGATTGTTGGGCGTCGCGAACTGCTCGATGCCGTCGAGGAAGAATGGACGCTTCTCCGGAAAGAAGAGCGCGTTGCGCGGATCCGATTGGATCTGCCCCGCATCCGACTCGACTTCGGCGAAGTCGGGCTTGATGGTGCCGTTGAGCGTGACGTTGTTGGTGATCCCCCAGCGCACGTTGGTGCCGAGCGAGGGTTTCTGCGTGTCGTAGCCGTAGACGCCCTTGTTCGATGAGCCGTTGGAATGGCCGGTGACGAAGGGATTCACATCGAGCACGAGTCCGCGGCGGAGATCGGTCAATCCGTTGAGCGACCCGATCTGCCCGAGATACGAGGCCGCCGCGCGCAGCGTCGGCGCCCAGCTGTCCTCGTGCCCCGAGCTCTGCACGCGCCGAATGATGTTCATCCCCCACGCCTGTGGCTCGACGCTCTGATACTTGAGGCTCTTGAAGGGAATGCGGATCTCGACTTCGTATCCCCAATCGGTGAGGCGGCCCTTGGATTGAAAGATGAAGTCCGGGCTGACGTCGGTCGGCGGCCGGCTCGCGCCCAGTCCGCCGAACCCGCCGCCATTCTGAATCGCCTCGACGGCGGTCCCATCGCCCTGCACGCCGAGCGGATTGACGGCGAACACCGTCGCCTGCCGCTTGTCGTTGAAGCAGTCGAGGAAAATGCCGATGTAGTCGTCGCTGAAGATCTTGTCGCGGTCGGCGAGCGTCGCGTGCACGGTGCCCGGCTTCGCGAAGGCGCGCACACCAAAGTGGATCGCCGTCGGCGAATACCAGACGAGGATCTCCGTCGAGTCTTCCGCCGGCCGGCCGTCGACCGGCGCGTACTGTGAGAAGCCAGTGAGGAGCGCGGCCTGCTTCCACACCGGCTCATCGAGCGAGCCGTCGATCGTGACCGACGCCTCGATCCGCGGCGGCGCCACATTGAGCTCTCGTGCCCGGCCGTTGTATGTGGTGGGCGGAGCGGCGCCGGCTCCATGCAGCAGCGCGAAGAGAAATGGAAGCATGGTGAATGCTTCGTCGCAGGAGCCGTCCGGTCAACGCGGTGGAGAGCTTATTACAGAACTCAGACACGGCGCGGAGGCGGGTGTGGGGTGTGGGGTGTGGTTAAGGAGAGATGCTCGCGCAAACCACACCCCACACC
>JALZAE010000647.1 GCA_030948535.1 Gemmatimonadota bacterium
CATCCATCCGCAATTCCTCGTCGCGCTCATCTACGACCGGGATTGGCGAGTGGAGTCGTCGAACATCGGGACGCTACGCGTCGAGACGTTTCTCACGCCGAAGTTCCACTTCTCACGCGACACGCTCATCACGCTGATCGACCGTGTCTATCGCATTCTCTCGCCGCGATTCGGCGAGCCGCAGCGCCCGTCGCGTTATCTGGCGATCGTCGAGCACCGGCAGCTCAAGGGCTCGGGCTTTACGGTCCGGATGAACAACGACGTCGTCGCCGGCGACAACGCGATCATTCTCGACGAGCCGCGACTCGGCCCATCGTCGACGTTCGCCCACGAGGTGTCGCACGGCTGGACGATGAACGCGACGGGGCCCGCGGCGAATTTTCTTCAGGAGGGATGGGCGACGTTCGCCGAGTCGCTCATTCTGCGCGACATGTATGGGGTGGAGACCGAGCACGCGTTCTGGGAGAAGCTGCGCACGTCGTACGTCGGCGGGCAGGATCGCGGCGGCGTGGCGAGGGGGTTCGAGGGGAGGCAGAGCATCCTTGGCGATCCGGACAACGGACGCATCCACTACTTCAAGGGCTCGTGGCTGCTCCACTCGCTCAACGTCACGCTCGGCGACCCGGTGTTCGATGCGGCGATGCGGGAGTACATCAACAATCAGTCGCGCGGCGCGAACGGGTACGAGGAGTTCATTCGCGACATGTCCCACGCCGCCGGGCGCGACATGACGGGCTTCATTATGCCGTGGCTCACGGAGAAGTACATGCCCGACGCCGACGCGCGCGTCGAGGGAACGAAGTTGATCGTGACGCAGTCACAGCCGGCGGCGTTATTCGATTTGCCGCTGGAGGTCGAGCTGATGATGGCGACGGGAACGGTGCGGCGCGCCGTTCATCTCACTACCCGCGCCGACACGAGTGACGTCGCCGGTGTCGGCGCGATCACGCAAGTGCGCGTCGATCCCGATCATCACTTTCTGCTCACGCGCCACTGGGGAGATGTCGCTCGCTTCGAGCTCAAGGCGCCGGATGCCAAGAGCGTCGAGCTGGCGGGGAGCTTCACAGGCAAGCCGATCGCGGCGACTCACACCGGAGATCTGTGGGTGGTGGAGATGCCGATGACCGAGGGACGCTACCTCTGGACGTGGCGCGTTGACGGTAAAGGCCCCACCGACGAGGAGTCACTGGCGGCGGCGAAGATTGGAGGAAACGATCCGAGCGCGAGGGTCGGCATACGGATCGTGCGCGCGGTGACGCGACTCGCCGACGCGGACGCGCGATGATGCCGACGATGACATTTCGAATCTCGTGGTGCGCGCGGCTGTCCGCGGTGGCGCTCCTCGCGACATCGAGCGACCTGGCGCGAGCGCAGCAACCGCGCGCTGCGTCAGCCAGCACAGCTGCGGCTCCGGCGCCACCGATGATCACAACGCACGGTTGGCCCGACACCGCGTGGCGGCACATGGGTCCGGCGGTTTTCGGCGGACGCGTCGATGATGTCGAGGCGGTCGAGGACGATCCGCGCATCGTGTTCGTCGGTACGGCATCGGGCGGCGTCTTTCGAAGCCGCAACAACGGTGTGACGTGGGATGCCGTCTTCGATGCCGCCGGCGGCGCGCTCTCGATCGGCGACATCGCGATTGCGCCGAGCGATCGCAACGTGGTGTGGGTGGGAACGGGCGAGCCGAACGGACGGCAGAGCTCGACCTGGGGGGATGGGGTCTACCGATCCCTCGACGGCGGCACGACCTGGATGAACATGGGGCTGCGCGAGACGCAGAGCATCGGTCGCGTGGTGATCGACCCACGGGATCCGAACACCGTGTTCGTCGCCGCCGTCGGTCATCTGTGGGGACCGAACGAGCAGCGCGGTCTCTATCGCACGCGCGATGGCGGCGTGACGTGGCGCAAGGTGCTCGGCGTCGACGACAACACCGGCGTGATCGACGTGGCGATGGCGCGTGATGGCCGCACGATGTTCGCGTCCACGTATTTGCGCCGCCGGCGCGGATGGGGATTCATCGGCGGCGGCCCGACGAGCGGGCTCTGGCGTTCGCTCGATGGCGGCGACACGTGGGAGCGCGTGACGAATGGGCTGCCGTCGGGCATCACGGGACGCATCGGCATCGACATCTCGCGCAGCGATCCGAACATCGTCTACGTCGTGCTCGAGCACCGCGCGGGCGGCGTCTTCCGCTCCACCAATCGCGGCGCATCGTGGACGCGCCAGAATCGCCTCGACGAGCGGCCGAGCTACTTCAGCCAGATTCGCGTCGATCCAAAGAACCCCGACCGGGTCTGGCTGCTCGGCACTTTCTTCTACGTGTCGATCGATGGCGGCAAGACGTTCACCAGCGACTCGATCGGGCGGAAAGTGCATCCCGATCACCACGCGCTATGGATCGATCCCAATCAGCCGGAGCACATGATGCTCGGCAACGACGGCGGCGTCTTCTTCACCTACGACGGCGCGCGCAATTGGGAATTCATGGACAACCTGGCGATCGGCCAGTTCTATGACATCGCGATCGATGGGCGCGATCCGTATTGGATCTATGGCGGACTGCAGGATCTCGGCACCTTCGGCTTTCCGAGCGCAACGCATTCGCGGGGCCCGCTGACGGACGACCAGGTGATCTTTCTCGAGTACGGCGACGGGTTCCAGGTCGCCGCCGATCCGACGAACCCGCGGTTGATCTACGCCAATTCGCAGAACGGGCGCGGCTACGTCGTCGATGTCGAGACGCGCGAGGAGCGACGGATCACGCCCGTGTCCGCGGACACCGCGGAGCGATTCCGCTTCAACTGGAACACGGCGATCCTCCTCTCACCGAACGACCCGCGCGTGTACTACTACGGCGCGCAGAAGCTGCTCAAGACGGCCGATCACGGAACGACCTGGCAGGTGATCAGTCCCGATCTCACAAAAAATCAGGATTGGCGGAAGCTGAGTCTCGGTTCCGGCGTTCCGCTGCGCGACAGCACAACGCTCTCGCGTGACGACGGCACGAGCCAGTACGGCAACATCACGACGATCGCCGAATCGCCGCGGGCGCCCGGCACGATCTACGTCGGCACCGACGACGGCAATGTGCAGATGACCGCCGACAGCGGCGGCCACTGGACGAACCTCACATCGCGCTTCCATCTCGCCGGGAGTCCGATGGTGGCGAAGGTGGTGGCGTCGCGTCACGATGCGAAGAGGGCGTACGTCGCGTTCGACGGCCACACCGACGACGACATGAAGCCGTACATCTTCAAGACCGTCGACGGCGGCGCAACCTGGAGCTCGATCTCCAGCGACCTGCCGCCCGCGACGCCGGTGAAAACGCTGACCGAAGATCCACGGAACGCGAATCTGCTTTTCGCCGGAACGGAGTTTGGCCTCTACTGGTCGTTCGACGGCGGCAAACACTGGGCGTTGCCGGGCGGCAATCTGCCGCGCGTGATCGTCAATCGCGTGCTGGTCAACGAGCGCAACAACGATCTCCTCCTCGCCACTCACGGGCGCAGCGTCATCGTGCTCGACGACATTCGGCCGCTCGAGGCCGGCGATCCGGCGCACACGGATGGGGCAGCGCAGCTCTTCCCGCTGCGCGACGCCACGGAATTCTACCAATGGCGCGACCAGCCCTTCGCCGCCGCCAAGAAATTCACCGCGCCCAATGCGCCGATCGGGGCGCTCGTCACCTACTTCCTGCGCGACAGCGCCGACGTCGCGCACATCCAGGTGCTCGCGCCCGACGGCGCGGTCGTTCGCGAGATGACGGGACCCGGTTCGGCGGGCGTGCATCGCGTGACGTGGGATCTGCGGACGCACCTCGCCTTCGTGCCCGCGGCGAGCGATTCCGGTTTCTATGGAGCGCCGCTGGCGCCGCTCGTGCCGCCGGGGATGTACACGGTCAAGTTGATCGGGCACGGCGCGACGGCGACGCAGACGCTGCGCGTGCTCGCCAACCCGCGCTCCGTGCCGGCAGCCGATGCGTTCGCGGCACGACAGGCGGTTGCGAAGCGCGTGGACTCGCTGAGCCGCGCGTATGCCGAGGGCAGGAAACTGCTCGCGTCGGTGGATACCGAGTTCGCGCACTTGCGTCCGCTGCTGACGAGCAAAGGCGTCTCCCCCGCGACCGACAGTGTGATCGAGCGCGTCGCGTCGCAGCTGGCGACGCTGCGCCGCGGATTCGCGCCAAGCTATGGCGCGGCGATTGGCGATGTGTTCGACATGTTGGCGGGCGTAGAGTCGAACTCCTACACGCCTACGCAAGCCGAGCAGCGCACGCTCGACCTCGCCGCGAAGGAGCTCGCCGGGACCATCGCAAAGCTGAACGCCCTCGCCGCCGACGACATGCCGAAGCTTCGCGCTGCACTCTCGCCGCCGAAGTGACGGCGGCTTTCACGACTTTCACGGAGAAGCCGTATGCACGACGAGCTACGCGCCGAGATCCGGCGACTGCGCCGCATCAACGCCATCTCGATCACGCTGTTGGTCGTGGGATCGCTCGCGGCCTTCACCCAAGTGGCGACGTCGCGCAAGGCGACGTTCGACGAGATCGACGTCGGCCGCATCAACGTGAAGGAGCCCGACGGCACGCTGCGGCTCACGCTCTCCAACAAGGCGCGGTTGCCTGAGGTGGTGATCGGCGGCAAGACGTATCCGTTGCGGGGCGGCACCGGCGTGGGCTCAGCCGGCCTCATCTTCTTCAACGATGCGGGCAATGAGAATGGCGGACTGGTGTACCAGAGCGGGAACGCCGCGAATGGATATCGTGCGTCGGCGCATCTGACCTTCGATCAGTACAATCAAGATGAGACCGTCGCGCTCTTGTATCAGGACGTGAGCGGCCGCCGTCAAGCGGGGCTTGCTGTCTACGATCGTTCCGATGTCCCGATCCAAGTGTTCGCCGAGAGCGCGGTGGCGATCATGCAGCTGCCCGAAGGCGCCGAGCGTACGCGGCGGATGACGGCCCTGCGGGCAAACGCCGCGGCGTTCGGCGGATCGAGCGCGACGCGTCTTTACGCCGGCAAGGAAGCGGACAAATCGGCGATCGTGTCGCTCGCCGATCGCGACGGAAAGCCAAGGCTGCGTTTGTCGGTGGACTCGCTAGGCGCGGCGAAAATCGAGTTTCTCGACGCGGCGGGAAAGGTGACATCGGCGCTGCCGCGTGCGCAGTGATCGCCAGCAAGTGAGCAGGCCCGCCAATGGTATGATCGTCCCGCGCGACGCGTGCTCGTCCTGCACCTCACACCGTGAGCAACCATGACTCAACATCTCGAGCGAGACGTCCGCTTCCTCAAGCTCTACGCGATCGCGACGACCGTCGTGATGATCGTCGGCGCAGCGGCGGCGTTCAAGCAGCCGGCGCGTCACGAGAAGTTCACCGAGATCGACGTCGAGCGCATCAACGTGATGGAGCCCGACGGCAAGTATCGCCTCGTGATCTCCAATCGGCCGCGCTCCATCGGGCCGATCTACAGGGGACAGCCCTTCGGCTATCCGGGCGGCGGGCGCCCCGGCCTCATTTTCTTCAATGATGAGGGGACGGAGAACGGCGGCATCACCTTCACCGGCCAGCGCGGCGCCGACGGCAAGTACCGGGCGTCGACGCACATGTCCTTCGACCAGTTCAACCAGGACCAGATCCTGAACCTGGATTACGCGGACAACAACGGCCAGCGCCTCGTCGGCATCTCGATGCTGGACCGCGCGGACATCGACATTCACGACATGGTCGTCGAGCACGAGGCGATCATGAAGATGACCGACACCGTGGCGCGGGCGGCGGCGCTCAAGAAATTCGCCGGGCCGCGCAACGGCGTGCCGATGGCCGCCCAGCGCGTATTCGTCGGGCGCGATCCGTCGAAGTCGGCGATTCTCAATCTGTCCGATCCCAACGGCAAGTCCCGCCTCCGGCTCGTCGTCGACTCACTCGGCTCGGCGCGCATCGAATTCCTCGATGCGGCGGGCAAGGTG
>JALZAE010000675.1 GCA_030948535.1 Gemmatimonadota bacterium
CCGCCGCGGTCTCGGGACTGTCCTTCACTTCGCAGCTCCCGGTCAACATCGTCGACTCACGCCCGAAGCGCGTCGTGATCCCAACGAACACGAACTCACGATCGAACGCGTCGATCAGCTTGCAGCCATCGAGCGTCAGCCGATGCTCGGTCCCCTCGCACTGCTCGACGGCGAGCAGCGCCGCGCGCGCGGAAAGCTCGGCGCGCGCCCTTGGCGTCTCCGGACCCTCGGCTTCGCCCTCGAACGTCTGAATCCCCTTTCGCAGCGTGACGTGACAGCTCACGCCCTTCGAGCGCGAGCGACGCACCTCGATGTCCTCGAAGTACACGCGCCGGCGCGGAAGCTCGGCCTCGCCGGAGCTCTGCTTCTTGCCCCGCACCTCGGGGGCACGCGTCTGCGGCTCCGTCGTCGTGGCAATGCTGATCTTGCGGTGGTCGACATGAAGGCCGAGGTGCGCGATCAGCGCGCTCTCCGCGTTGCGAACCATCTGCTTCGGCGGCACTTCAGGCGACGCGAGCATGTGGATCTCATCAATCGCGCCGCTGATGTCAGCGACGATGCGCGCCGAGATCACGCCGGGAAGGGTCACGAGCAGCTCTTCCGCACGCTTCAACGGAAGAACACTGCCAGCGATGAGCGAGACGTCATCGGGCTGCGAGGACGCGTTCAATTGCATGGGTGGCGGCCCTTTTTGATCGAGCGAGGGAGTCGTGCGAGGCGGGACGTTCGACGCGCGGGGACGTGCGGAGATGGTCGGGAGGACTAGTAGTCGCTCTCGGCGCGAGACCAATATTGATTTCAATCCCGTGAAAAGCAAGCAAGTTCTTTATTAGGAACGACTTACGAGCGTTCCCTGTTACGCGTCCGGGAGCGCGTCGTCCGGCAAATCGGTCAGGCCCTCGTACTCCCGAAGCTTTCGGTAGAGCGTCCGCTCACCAATACCCAACAGATCCGCGGCGCGTCTCCGATTGCCGTGCGTCTCACGCAATGCGGCCTCGATCGCCGCGCGCTCGATCGCCGCCATCGTCGTCCCTGGCGTAATGGTCACCACATTGGACGGCTGCGTCGTATCGTGCGGCTCGATCGCACTGGCAATCGCCGGCGACGACCCCGCGGCGCGCAACGGCGGATGCACTTCTCCCACCCAGTCGCCGCGCATCGCCTGCGTGTTGTCGTCGAGCCGGCGCCGCAGTTCTTCCACTTGCAGGCGCAGCTCGAGCAGGCTACGCACGATGAACTCGAGCTCCCGTCCCGCGGTCTCTTCCCTTCCGCGCACGATCGGACCGACGGGAACAGGAAGCAACCGCGACTTTCCGCCGTCGCGAATTGGACGCGGAATGTCGGCCGCGGTGATCTCGCGTCCCGGCGCCAGCACCACCATGCTCTCGATCAGATTGCGCAGCTCGCGAACGTTCCCGGGCCAATCGTAGTCGAGCAGGATCTGCATCGCGTCCGCGGAGATGCCGCGAAACGGGCGATCGTGCAGCGCGGAAAATTCCTGGATGAATCGGCGCACGAGCAACGGGATGTCCTCTCTGCGCTCGCGCAACGGCGGCAAATAGATCGAGAGGACATTCAGTCTGTAGTAAAGGTCGGCGCGGAACTCGCCGCTCTCCACTTCTTCGCGCAGCGGCCGGTTCGTCGCCGCGACGACGCGCACGTCGACCTTGAACGAGCTCGCGCCGCCGACGCGTGTCACCTCTCGCTGCTCCAGCACGCGCAGCAGCTTCACCTGCGTCGGGAATGGCGCTTCGCCGATCTCATCGAGAAAGAGCGTCCCGCCATTCGCGACCTCGAAGCGTCCCAGCCGTCGCTCGGCGGCACCCGTGAACGCGCCCTTCTCGTGGCCGAAAAGCTCGCTGTCGAGCAGCGTCTCGGGGAGCGCGCCGATGTTCACGGCGATGAAGGGCTTGTTGCGGCGCGGGCTGAAGTGGTGCAGTGCGCGCGCGACGAGCTCCTTGCCGGTTCCGCTCTCACCCTCGACCAGTACCGTGCTCGAGACCGGTGCCATCTGCTCGATCTTCACCATGACTTCGCGCATCCCTTCGCTCTCACCGATCAACCCGGTCACGCTCGACAGGCGCCGCCGGTCGAGAATGCGCTGCACGCCGGCGACCACCTCGTCGAGATCCACGGGCTTCGGATAAATCTCAACGAATCCGAGCGCGCGCAGACGCTCGTGCAGCGTCGGGTCATCGATGTCGGCGAGACCGACGACGGCCGCGCCCTCCCAGAGCTGCCGCTTCACGAGCTGAATGTTGCTCGTGTCGACGATGCCGCCCGTCAGCACGATGACGTCGGGCTTCTCGCGCGCGATCGTCGATGGCATGTCGTCGAGCGGTGACACCACCGCGGTGTCGAGGGCGAGCGCCTCGAGCTTCGCGTTCAACCGCACGGCGAGCTCGACGTCGGTGAGCGTGATGAGAACTTTCATTTCGCCGCGGGCGAGTGATCGGTCGCCTCGCCGCGCAAAATTTGAATCGCGTGATCGACGATGGCATCGAGCGCGGCGAGACCATCGCGCACACCGCCAGTCGAGCCGGGCAGATTGACGATCAGCGTCCGCGCGCGCACCCCGGACAATCCGCGCGACAGCGCGGCGCGCGGGAAGCTCGACATACTCTGCACGCGAATGCGCTCGGCGATGCCCGGCGCGTCGCGTTCGATCACGACCCGCGTGGCTTCCGGCGTGACGTCGGTCGGAGAGAGTCCGGTGCCGCCCGTCGTCAGAATGAGGTCGGCGACGTCGTCGTCGCTCCATTCGATGAGCCGGGCGACGATGGACGACACGTCATCACGTACGATCTCGCGAGCGCCGAGCGTGTACGCGCGGCTCGCGCCCCAGGCGGCGATGGCATCGCCGGACGTATCAGCCCGCTCTCCCCGCGCGCCGGCGTCGGAGATGGTGAGGATCGCGAGACGCACGAGACGACGATGATCCTACAAATGCGAGCCGTTCTTGTAGAACGGCATCTTCACCACGGTCGCCGGGATCCGCTTGCCGCGAATCTCGAGTTCGAACCGCTCGCCTTCTTTCGCTGCGGCCGTCGGCAGATAACAGGTGCCGATCGGCACGCCGAGGGTCGGGCTCATCGTGCCGCTGCGCACGTCGCCGCTGGGCTCATTGTTGTGGAATACGGGGTAGCCATGGCGCGGGAACACGCGCTCGAACGACGAGAATCCCACGAGCTTGCGCGGAATTCCCTTTTCTTTTTGGGCGACGAGCGCGTCACGTCCGACGAAATCCCCCTTCTGCAGCTTCACCAGCCACTGCAGGTTTGCCTCGAGCGGCGTCGTCGTGTCGTCGATGTCGTTGCCATAGAGTGCCATCCCCATCTCCAATCGCAGCGAGTCGCGGCAACCGAGTCCCGCGGGAGTGACGTCGCCCTGCTCCATTACTGCTTTCCACATCGCCGGACCTTGCGCGCCATCGAAATACAGCTCGAAACCGTCCTCACCCGTGTAGCCCGTGCGTGAGATGATCGCCGGCATGCCCGCGACCTTGCCTTCGACGAAATGGTAGTACTTGATCGCCGATAGATCCGCTTTGGTGAGTCGCTGCAGAATCGCCGCGGCCTTCGGTCCCTGCAGGGCGAGGAGCGCGATGTCGTCGCTGACATCGTCGATCGTGACGTCGAACTTGCCCGCGTAGCGCGAAATATGCGCGAGATCCTTCGCGGCGTTGGAGGCATTCACGACCATCATCAGCTTGTCGTCGAACCGGTAGACCAGACAGTCATCCTCGATGGTGCCGCCCTCGTTGAGGATGGTCGAGTAATGCACCTGGCCGATCGCCAGCGCCGGAACGTTGTTGGTGGTGACGTAATTGACGAAGTCGATCGCGCCCGGCCCGCGGATCATGAACTCGCCCATGTGGCTGACGTCGAACAGACCGGCC
>JALZAE010000687.1 GCA_030948535.1 Gemmatimonadota bacterium
ACGCCGCGGGGCACCGTCGCCCCTACACCGATGACGGCGACTGTCGCGCCCGCAGCAGCGGCGGCGAGCGTGGCACCGTCGATTGCCGTGTTGCCGCTGGTGAATCTCGGCCGCGATTCCGCCGACCAATATTTCGCCGACGGGATGTCGGAGGAGATCACGAGCAAGCTCGCCAAGGTGCGCGGGCTCCGCGTCGCGTCGCGCACGGCGGCGATCTCGGTGCGCGGCAAAGCGGCGAGCGTCGGCGAGATCGGCAAGATGCTCAATGTGGCGACGCTGCTCGAGGGAACGATGCAGCGCGACAAGAACCGGCTTCGCATCACCGCCCGTCTGGTGAATGTTGCCGACGGCTTCACGCTCTGGTCCGACGTATACGAGCGCGATCCGAAGGACATCTTTTCCGTGCAGGATGAGATCTCGCAGGCGATCGTCGTCGCGCTCGGCGCCGAGCTGCACACGACGCCGACGGCGGCCGACACCGCGACGAAGGCCGTCGCGCCCGCGGCGTACAACGAGTATCTGCTCGGCCGATTCTTCTTCGCCAAGCGCGGTGACGCCGCGCTTCGCTCGGCCATCGATCACTTCAAAGCGGCGGTGAAGCTCGAGCCGGGATACGCCCTCGCCTACGCCGGCATCGCCGACGCGTACACGGTGCTGCCGCTCTACGGACCGTCGAAGGGCGAAGAGGTGTGGCCGTTGGCGATGAACGCGGCCGATCGCGCCATCGCGCTCGATTCGACGCTAGCCGAAGGATACGCCGCGCGCGGCAATCTGCAGGATGCGGCGTGGCGATGGGCCGACGCCGAGCGCGACCTCCGGCGCGCGATCTCGCTCCGGCCGAACTATGCGCAGGCGCACCAGTGGCTGGGCGAGAACTTGATGGTGAACGATCGGATCGGCGAATCGGTGACCGAGCTGAAGCGTGCGACCGAGCTCGACCCCACCTCACCGATCGCGCTCGGGAGCTACGCGCTCGCGCTCGGCGTCGCGGGCGACAGCGCCTCGGCGTTCGTGCAGGCGAAGAAAGCGGTCGATCTCGATCCTTCGTTGTACGCGACCCGCTTCATGCTCGGCGCCGTGAAGGTGTATGCCGGCCGCTACGGCGATGCCATTCGCGAGCTCGAGGCGGCCGATGCGTTGTCGAAGGGGTTGGATCCGGTGCGCGGCATGCTCGGCTACGCGTACGCAAAGGCGGGCGACCGCGCGCGCGCGACGGGGATCGTCAGCGCACTCGAGATGTCGAAGGTGCCCGACGGCTTCGCCATCGCACGCATCTACATTGGACTCGGCGACAACGCGAAGGCGCTGCGCTGGTTCGAGCGCGCGGCGTCGCAGCACAACGGGTACTTCCAGTCCGAGTCGCTCCACAGCCCAATCTTCGAGCCCCTTCGTGGCGATCCGATGTTCCGGAAGATCGTCCACTCCATCGGCCTCGAGATCTGAGCCGCAGATTTGGCGCCCGAAAATTTAGCAGCGGCAGATCGACACGCCTTTGCCGTATCCGCGGCTACGCGACCATTGCCGACTCGAAGCACCAAACCCACCTTGTTCGCGTGCCAACCCCCCACATCATTGCGCGCGACCCGCGGCTGCGGGAGATCGTCTGGAACGATCTGACGGCGCTGACATCGCGTGAGCGACTCGCCGACCTTGTCATGCCCGCCCCGTGGCTAGCCGGCTCACTCGTCGCCGCGTACCTCGGCTGGTTCGCATTCGCGCTGGTGCTATCGTTCTTCTTCTTCCTTGCCGGGCTGCGCCAGGTTCACGACGCGTATCATCACAATCTCGGGCTCGAGCGGCGCGCAAACGCCTTGCTGCTCGCGGTGCTCAGCGCGCTGATGCTCGGGTCGATGCACGCGGTGCGCATCACGCACCTTCATCACCACAAGCATTGTCTCGAGGAAGAGGATGTCGAGGCGTCGAGCGCACGGCTGCGCTGGTGGCAGGCGCTGGTGCTCGGTCCACTGTTTCCGATCCGGCTGCACATGGCGGCGATACGGCTGGGTCGCAAGCGTGACAAACAGTGGATCGCCATCGAGCTGGCGGTGACGCTCGCCATCGTCTGCACCGCGATCGCGATCGACTCACGGGTGCTGCGCTATCACGTGATCGCGATGGCGCTCGGCCAGTGCGGCACGGCATTCTTCGCGGTGTGGACGGTGCACCACGACTGCGAGCGGCACGACCGCTTCGCGCGCACGCTCCGCAATCGGCTCAAGAGCGCGGTCGCGCTCGACATGTTTTTCCACGTCGAGCACCATCTCTTTCCCAAAGTGCCGACGCGCCATCTGCCCAGGCTGGCCGAGCGACTTGATCGCGTCGCGCCCGAGTTGACCGAGCTGCGCGTCTACTGAGCATCTCAGGGGCCGGCGAACATCGCCTGTGCGAAAGCAGTGTCGCGTGGCGTAGCTCCGCGCCCATGCGATGTCGAGGGCGCGTTGAGCCGCCGCAACAGCAACCATATCGCTAGCGCTGATGGCCCGCTTCGATGCATCTTGCGTGAGCGCCTCGCGTGGGTCCGCGGTGCTGCCCTTAGCGGCCGTGGCCTTCTGGACGATTATGCTGGAGGCCCGGCCATGGACGATCCACTCCGCGAAGCGCTCGACGCCGCGCTCGGATCCCAATACGACATTCTCCGATTGCTCGGACGCGGCGCCATGGGCGCCGTCTATCTCGGACGCGAGCGCGCGCTCGACCGTCTCGTCGCGATCAAAGTTCTGCCCCCCGACACCTTCAGCGCGCCGGAAACGCTCGAGCGTTTTCGGCGCGAGGCACGCGTGGCGGCAAAGCTCTCACACGCGAACATTCTCCCGCTCTACAGCTTCGGCGAGGTGGACGGACTCGGCTATTACGTGATGGGCTACGTGCACGGCGAATCGCTCGACGCGCGGCTCAAAGCGGAGGGCACGCTGCGCGCGCCGGAGGCGAGGCGCGTCCTCGCCGACATCGCGGACGCGTTGGACTACGCGCACCGCCAGGGCGTCATCCATCGCGACATCAAGCCCGCCAATGTGCTGATCGAGGACGAGTCTGGCCGGGCACTCCTAGCCGACTTCGGCATTGCCAAGACGCACGACACACCCGATGACGCGCTCACGCACACCGGCGTCTCGTTGGGCACACCGCACTACATGTCGCCGGAGCAGGCGGTTGGCTCTCGCGATCTCGATGGTCGCAGCGACATCTATTCGCTCGGCGTGCTCGGCTACGTGATGCTTGCTGGCCGCGAGCCATTCTCCGCGGCGAATTTTCAGGCGCTGGTGTTCAAGCACATCATGGAGCCCGCGCCATCGCTGCGCGCGGCCGTGCCCGGCGTGCCCGACGATCTCGAGGCGGTGGTGACGCGCTGCATGCAGAAGAGCGCCGCCGATCGATGGCCGGATGGACGTAGCCTCAAGGATGCGCTCGCGCTCGACGACGGCGCCGAATCGACGACGGCGCCGGAGCTGCGCGAGCTGTCGAGCTTCGGGACCTGGGCGGCGCTGTGGGCCGCGGTGTGGATCGGCGTCGCGTTCGTGGTGAATCGCCGCGACGTGTTGCTCGTCACCTTCCTCGCGCTGCTCGTCCCGGCTGGATTCGCCTTTCACGTCTGGAGCATCGCGCGCAAGGGACTGCGCACCGCGCTCATCGTGCGGGCGTCCTTCTGGGCGCCCAAGTGGTGGGGGATGTGGTGGCCGCGCGCGCTGCGCAGACCGGGCGATGTGTGGGCGCGCCTTCCGCGCGCGGCGAGGCTCGTTCGCATCGCCGCGTCGGTGTTGACGATCGTGATCGGAGTGCTCGTCGTCGAGCGTGCGAAGATTTCGTCGCATTCGAGCACACCCGCGGCGCAGTGGCTCACCTCCGACATCACCGCCGCCGCCCCCTTCGTCGCAATGCTGGCCATCATCCTCATCGCGCTCTGGTGGGGCCGTCGTCGCGGGTTGAGCACGACCGAGAACTTCTGGCTCCTCTTTGGTCCCACGGCGGGCACCGCGCTGTGGCCGACCCCGCATGTCGCGAGACTGCTGACGCCGCTCGACGTGCCGGCGTCGCGCACGGGACCGCGTCCGGAATCACCGCACGATTTCGTGCGCGACATCGCGCGTTTGGCTCAGGAGCTGTCGGGGCCGGCGAGGGCCGCCGGAAGCGAAGCCGCCCTCGCCGCGCGCCAGCTGTTGGACTCGATCACGCAGCTCGACCACGAGATCGCCGGCATGCAGCGCGATGCCGACCCCGCCGACATCGCGCGCGTCGAGCAGCGATTGGCCACGCTGCGCGTCGGCCCGGCATCGAGCGCTACGCAGCCGAAGACGCACCGGGAGATGACGACGCTCCTCGAGAGCGAGCTCGAGCTCGTGCGCCGCATCGCCGCGCAACGCGAGCCGATGATGCACCGGCGGGCGCATCTCGCCGGATGCTTGAGCGGACTCTGGATGCGGACCGTCTCCCTACGCGACGCCTCGGGCGACCCCGAGGCCGAGCAAGTAGCGACGACCAGCGTGCGCGAGCTGTGCACGTCGGCACGACACCAGGCGGAGATGGTCGTCGCGTCGGCGACCTGACGCTCCGCCGCTACTTGGTCGCGAGTTTCTCCGCCCTCGCCTTCCGCACGATCTCCTTCACTTCGGCCAGGAGCGTCGGGCCGTGGTAAGGAATGCCATCCTTGATCGTCCACTCCACGCCGCCGCTATGAACGGATTTGCCGTCGACGACCATGTCGACGCCGGTGGGATAGAGCACCTTGAGATTCTCCAGTGGATTGCCGTTGACGACGATGAGGTCCGCGGCGAAGCCTTGTCGGATGCGACCAAGCTTTGCGTCCTGCCCCATGATCTTCGCGTTGTTGCCCGTCGCATGCTGGATGATCTTGATCGGACTGAAGCCCGCTTCCTGCTCGAGCTCCATCTCGCGGATGAGACCGAAGCCGTACATCTGGTAGATGAAGCCCGCGTCGTCGCCGACGCCGATCGTGCCGCCCTTCCGCTCGAAGTCGCGGAGCGCCGTGAACCAGAGCCGGTAGTTCTCCTTCCAGAACGTCTCGTCGATCGACGTCCAGCCGACGAAGTACGATCCGTGGTTGGCGAGATCGGGCTTGAAGTAGGCCTCGAGCGTCGGGTGCAGATAGTCCTTGAACCATGGCTGATTCTGCGCGCGCTGGAGATCGCGGCTCGCCTCGTAGATGTCGAGCGTCGGCACCCAGGCGACGTTGGCCGCGATCATCCCCTCGAGCACCTTTTGCAGCCTCGCTGAATCCGCTTCGCGCCAGAGATGGCCCGCCCAGCGAAAGCGGTCGGCTTCGTTGCTGTAGTTGTAGCTCGGCGGAAACCCCTGGACGCCGTCGGCGATCGCGGCGTCGGGCACGCCGTACCAGTGCTCGACGCTGGTGATGCCGAACTTGATGTCGTCCCACGCGTTCGTCTCCTCGACGCCGACGTGGTGCGCGATGCGAAGACCGAGCTTGTGCGCCTCGTCCGCCATTGCGCCCATGACATCGCGATCGATGCCGGTGAGCTTGATCCCGTCGACGCCCATCGTCTTGTACTGTCGCACGCGCGCGCGAGCCGAGTCGAGGTTGGTCGGCCGCCCGAACATCGGGTAGAGGAAGATCCGCGGGCTGGCGATGTCCCCCTTCGCGCTTGACTCGCGCCAGGCCAGCGCCTTTTTCGTATCGCTGCCAACATCGCGAATCGTCGTGATGCCGCAGGCCAGCCAGATCTTCATCTCGTACTCGATCGGCTGCGGCACGCCCGAGCGCTCGTCCTGCAGATGCGCGTGGGCGTTGATCAATCCCGGCAGCACGTATTTGCCCGTCGCGTCGATCTCCGCGTTGCCCTGCGGCCGCCGCGTCGTGCCGCGCCTCGAGGCAACGGGATCGAGGGGCACGATGTCGCGAATGACATTTCCTTCGAGGACGATGTCATACGGCCCGCGCGCCGGCGTCCCGTTCCCGTCGACGATGGTGGCGTTGCGAATGACGAGCCGCTGCACGCGCTGTCCGCTCACAGGCTGTTGCGCCCAAGCGCGCGGCGCGAGCGTGGCGAAAGCGACGAGACCGAGGAGCGAGCAAAGCCCGCGAAGCGAAACACGCAAGAGTGAGCCCCGTTCGAGGATCGAGCAAAGCCGAAGGTCGCACGAAGGTAACACCAGAACCCGATTCGTCACACCACGAGCTGTGAGTTCA
This sequence comes from Gemmatimonadota bacterium, assembly GCA_030948535.1. Taxonomy (GTDB): domain Bacteria; phylum Gemmatimonadota; class Gemmatimonadetes; order Gemmatimonadales; family Gemmatimonadaceae; genus JALZAE01. The sequence goes on from JALZAE010000687.1 coordinate 6,161, forward strand.
AGCGGTCGAAACTTTCAGCGCCGGCGTCTCGTCCTTCCCCTTGACGCCTAAGGGGAGCCCGTCTACCCTAACCATGTCAGGGTACAGCGCACCGATGTCAGTCTGCGCCCCAGCACCTCGCACCTAACCCCTAACCCCTCCGTTCTCAGTGCCCGACCTCGACCTGCTCCAAGGCACGCTCGATTTCCTCATCCTTCGCACGCTCGCCTGGGGCCCGATGCACGGCTTCGGCGTCGCGCGATGGATTCGCGGCGTTACCGATGGCACGCTGCAGATCGACGACGGCGCCCTCTATCCCGCGCTCCACCGCATGGAGCATCGCGGCTGGATCCTCGCCGACTGGGGCATCACCGAGAACAACCGGCGCGCGAAGTTCTATCGCCTCTCGGCCAAAGGCCGCAAGCAGCTCCAAGCCCAAACCGCAACGTGGCAGCGCTATGCGAGCGCGGTCACGCAGGTGATCAGAGCGTCCGGAGCAGCGCGACAGGCCGCCGACACGCCTTAGTTGCTGACCCCGAGACCTCACGCCTTGTATCTAGCTCGGGAGACAGTTTGCAGTCGTGCTGATCGGGGCGCTAGCTCGATTGCGTCCGGGTGGATCCGCAAGGTGAACACCGTGCGTTAGCCGGAGCGGCGTGCCTGATCGTCGTCGCACAGAGCCCGAACAGTTGCGGGGACCGGGGCACCGCGAGTGCCGTGCCGAGCCCGAATTCTCACAAGGACGGGCGACGCGACACCCTCATCAGCGGTGGAGGGCGCATGTTCGTCGGCATCGATGTCGCCAAGGCGGAGCTGGTCGTCAGCCTCATGCCTTCGGCCGAGCGGTTCACGGTTGCGAATGATGAGCGCGGCGTGCACACGCTCGTAGAGCGGCTCCGCCATATGACACCGACGCTGATTGTGCTAAGCCACCGGCGAGTACGAGTTGCTCGGGTCGCAGCGCTCGCCACGGCCGCGCTGCCGCTCGTCGTAGTGAACCCGCGCCAGGTGCGCGACTTCGCCAAAGCCACGGGGCAGCTCGCGAAGACCGATCGCATTGACGCCGACGTCCTTGCGCTTCGCGGACGGCGTCCGCCCCGCCGTGCGCGCCTTAGCCGACGACGCCGCACACGAGCTTGGGGCGCTGCTCACCCGGCGGCGCCAGCTCCTGGAGATGCTGCAGGCCGAGCGGAATCGCGCTGGGCAAGTCTTCGGCACCGGCAAACGGGTCGTGAAGAAGAGCTTGAAGAATCACATCAGCTATCTCGAGCGCGAACTCCGGATGACGGACGCGGACTTGGCGACATGATCAAGGCGAGTCCCATCTGGCGCGAGCGTGACGAGCTCCTACGGAGCGTGCCGGGCGTCGGGCCGGTGCGCTCGCGCACGCTCCTCGCGGCGCTGCCGGAGCTCGGGCGGCTCTCGCGCCGCGCCATCGCGAAACTGGTGGGCGTCGCGCCACTCAGTCGCGACTCGGGCACGCTGCGCGGCCGACGCTTCGTGCAGGGCGGGCGCGTCGAACTGTCGCACGTGGGCGCGTTGGGCAGCTTCGACGCATTTCTCACGAAATACGGATTGCAAGACAACGCGGCGCTGGCGAGTCTCGCCGACATCGTTCGCGGCGCCGATACGGCGCGGCTAGCGCTTGCGCCGGAATGTGCCGGTCTACTCGCGATTTCGCTTGGTTTGAGCCGAATGTTCAGCGACGACCATGAGCAACTGAAGCATGGCTTCGTCGTGTACGACGCGCTATTTGCCTGGCTCCGCGAGGGGCGCGACGAAACACATTCGTGGAATCCACAATGATGGCACGACTTTCAGCGGCCGTAGCGCACCGCGAGTTGGATCTGATACGGGTTCGGATCGCTCTATTTCTTTCCGAGTAAAACAAGTCCACTGAGCGCCAATGCGAGGCCCATCCAGTGCCGCCCCGTCAGCGTCTCTTTGAAGACTAAGACACCGATTGGTAAGAGTAGCACCGTGACCATCACGTTAGAGTAAAGCGCGCCAAGCGACAGATTCCAGCCCGCGCGATAGGCGAGGAGGAATCCGAGTTCGAGCCCCACGATGCCAAAGCCAAGCGCGAACGTCGCCCAGTTGAGTTCTTTCACGGCCGAGCCGATTTGCAGGCCCGGATAAAAGAGTGGGATACAAACCAGAGTGATCAGCATCCCGCTCAAGTACGTGAAGAGTAGTGAAGCTAGCGGATTGGCGTTCGGGCTGATCGCCTTCTGGCAGAAGTGGTAGGCCACGTTCGCGACCACGGTCAGCCCAATGGAAAAGAAATAGAGGAAGTTCATATGAAGCTCCGATTTTAGAATCTGAAAGTGGTTGTTGTCTTGCAATTACGAGTTTGGAATATCAGTCGGAGCTCGGGCCGCTAGCTATCACGTAAATGATGCGCCACGGCCAGCCCGAAGCTATCCGTCAAAGTGTGGCGAGGTTGATGTCTTGTATCTAGCTCGGGAGACAGTTTGCAGTCATGCTGATCGGGGCGCTAGCTCGATTGCGTCTGGGTGGATCCGCAAGGTGAACACCGTGCGTTAGCCGGAGCGGCGTGCCTGATCGTCGTCGCACAGAGCCCGAACAGTTGCGGGGACCGGGGACCGCGAGTGCCGTGCCGATCGACGCGCGGCAAGGCGATCTATAGGGATGTCGTGGATCAGGCTCGCCGGCTGCCGGGCGTCAAAGCGGTCACGATGGCGTCGCGCATTCCTTTCGGCTATGGAAACTCGAGCCGCCGCGTGCTCGTCACGCAGCGCACGACGAGTATTCCCGCCGAGGGGCTCCCGATCTTCTTCAACAATGTCGGGCCGGACTACTTCAGCACGCTCGGCCCGGCGATCCTCACCGGCCGCGCGTTCGCCGCGTCGGACGACGATGGCGCGCCGAAGGTCGCAGTAATCAACGAAGCGATGGCCAAGCGCCTGTGGCCCAGCGAGGATGCGATCGGCAAGCGATTCCGCACCGCGGATCCGGCGGAGGAGTTTCAGGCGATCGGCGTCTCGCGTACAGCGATGTACATGTCGGTGGCCGAGCCGCCGCGGCCGTTCTTCTACGTACCATGGTCGCAGCACTACCGATCATCGATGATGGTGCAGATGCATACGGCCGGCGATCCGCTGTCGGTCGCGCCACAGCTGCCCGAGATCGTGCGCGCGAAGGACACGAATGTACCGGTGTACGACCTTCGCACGATAAGCGAGCATCTGCGCGGAGGTCGCGCGCTGTTCATCGTTCGGATGGGCGCCATGTTCGGTGCGGCGTTCGGTCTGCTCGCGCTGGCGCTTGCCGCGGTCGGCGTCTACGGCGTCGTGTCGTACTACGTGAGCTCGCGGACGCGTGAGATCGGTATTCGGATGGCGCTCGGCGCGCCCGCAAGCGTTCTCCCGGCTCGGCGTGCGATGAAGGTCGATCCGGCGACGGCGCTGCGATCCGACTAAGGAATTCCTCGCCCGGATGAGGGGGCTCTTAGTTCGTGGTCACCGCCTTGCAAATTTTCCCGGTTGCCTTCACACTACGCGATGCCGCGCAGCCGGCGCGCGTGAGCAGGGGCGACATCCGAGGAGCATTCAGCCGGCGCATACGCTTCGCGGTCGGGTGACGCACTTCAGTTTGCTCGCACGTCCTACCGATCGGCTTGAACCTCGACCTGGAGGGAGAGAACCGTCACGTTCGGTCGCAGCCTCGCAAGTCTCGTCTTTCACGTGGAGACACCCATGTCTGGGCACGCTCGTCGAGCAACACTCATTTTGGTTCTCGGTCTGATCGTCTCACCTGCGCCGCTCGTGGCGTCTGCATCGACTCCCCCCACGCCAACCTCGCGCCACGCGCCGTCGTTCACCGGAACGATCTCCGGCAAGATCACCGATAAGGCGACAGGCGAGGCGATCGCCTCGGCGCAGGTGGTGATCACAGGCACGCGCCTCGGTGCGCTGACCGACAACGGCGGAAACTTCGTGATTCGGAGCGTCCCAGCGGGCACGGTTACGGTGCGGGCGATTCGGATCGGCTATCAGCCACAAACGAAGACGATCACGGTCGCGGATGGCAGCGATGCTCGCGCGGATTTCGCGCTCGAGCGTGCGACGGCGGTCTTGGAAGAAGTCGTCACGACGGCCACGGGCGAGCAATCACGCCGCTCCTTCGGCAACGTCGTCGCCACCGTCAAGGCCGACTCGATCGCGCAGCTCGCGCCCGTTACCAGCGTCACGGAGATGTTGCAGGGACGCACGTCGGGCCTGCAGATCATCCAAGCGTCGGGCCAGACGGGAGCGTCGTCGTTCATACGCATTCGCGGGACGAGCTCGCTGTCGCTCTCGAACGAGCCACTCGTGATCATCGATGGCGTGCGGTACGACAACAACACGCTACCCGGTAATCAAAATGGCAATACGACCACACAGCGCATCAACCGCTTGAGCGAGCTCAACACGGAAGACGTCGAGTCGATCGACATCATCAAGGGACCGTCCGCCGCGGCGCTGTACGGCACCGCTGCCGCTAATGGCGTGCTCGTGGTCAAGACGAAGCGAGGCCATGCGGGGCGTCCCGAATGGAACGCCTTTTTCGAAGCGGGCCGGGTCACGCAGCCCTCCGACTTTGAACCGAACTGGCGAGGGTGGGGCCACAATCTGAGCTCTACCGGCGTCCCGACCGGCGGGGTCGTTCAATGCAAGGTCGTCGCGGCCGCGCTTCATCAGTGCGTGCAAGACAGCGTCACGAACTTCAACCCGTACTTGGCGCCGGAAGCGAAGCCGTACAGCGCGCAGCCGCGCTACCTCGCCGGACTCCAGGTGTCGGGTGGCTCGGACTTGCTGCGGTACTTCCTCAGCCTGACGCAGGAGAACGAGACGGGTCCTTATCAGATGCCCGGCTTCGAGATCGCGCGCCTGACGACGGAGCGCGGCGTGGCGCCGCGCGGCGAGCAGATCCATCCGAACCAGCTCAAGCAGACCAGCGGGCGAGGAAACTTCTCGCTCAACCTCGCCAAGAGTGCCACACTCGACGTCTCAACCGCGTACTCGGATCGCACGCTGTACACGCCGTTCGACGGTGGATTCTTCGCGGGAATGACCTTTCAGTACATGACCGCGGCCGGATTCAAGACGGCGACCAACGGCACGCAGCGCGAATTCGTCGGTGATATTTTCTCGATCGAGCAGAAGGTGTCCGACGCGCGCTTCACCGGGAGTGCGGCGCTGAACTGGGCGCCGCTGGAGTGGCTGCAGCTGCGCGCCGTCACGGGTCTCGATCAGACCAACCAATACAACTACCGCCAGCAGCTGAACGCCGAAGGGACGCGCGTCGGCGTGGCGTGGGGTCCCGTTGGGCAAGAAGGGGGCAAGGATCTCAGTCGCTCGAACAACCTTCGCTACTCCGTCGACCTCGGCGCGACGGGAAGCAAGGCGCTCACCTCGGCGTGGGGATCCAAGACCACCGTTGGTGCGCAGTGGTTCAAGGACGAGCTCTATCAGGCCGATGGCGAGGGCTACGGCCTTCCACCTGGTGTCTCTTCACCGAACTCGGCGCGGCAACGGTTGTCGTGGGAGTTCACGACGGAAAACGCACAGTACGGCGCGTTCGTGGACGAGGCCTTGAGCTGGCGTGATCGGCTCTTTCTGACCGGCGGCGTCCGCACGGACCAGAACAGCGCGTTCGGCCGGTCGGTGGGTAGCACGGTCTACCCGCGTGCCTCGGCGTCGTACGTCATCTCCGAGGAGTCCTGGTTCCCACGCATTCCGAGCATGAGTCGCGCGCGGTTGCGCGGGGCATGGGGCAAGGCCGGCGTGCAGCCGAGCACCATTGCGGCGCTGCAGTTCTTTGGCGCGACGACGTATCCGCTCGGTGGCGCCGAAGTGCCAGGCGAGCGTATCGCCTCGATCGGAAATGCAAATCTGCGCCCCGAAGTGACGACCGAAATCGAATTCGGAACCGACCTTGGCTTTTTCAGAGACCGGTTGGCAATCGAGGCGACTTACTTCAACAAGCAGAGTAAGGACGCGCTCTTTCTCAATCCGCTGCCGCCGTCGTTCGGCACGAGCATCGGCTCCGCTGCCCCTTCGCAATGGGTAAACCTGGCGCAGGTGCGGAACCGCGGCGTCGAGCTCGCGGTCGACGCGCAAGTGCTCTCGGCGAAAATGCTGTCCTGGGATCTGCGCTTGAATGGCTCCCACATCGTCAACAAGCTCGTGGATGCGGGGAAGGTCGCGCTCGCGACTCCGCCGGGGCAGCGCAACGTCGTGGGCTATCCGCTGTTCGGTTTGTGGGACAAGCCGATTCTGTCGTACAAGGATTTGAACGGTGACGGCGTTCTGACTGAGAACGAGATCACGGTCGGCACCACGGATGCCTATCGCGGCCCGACATTGCCGGTCTGGGAAGCTGGACTCACCAACACGTTCGCGCTGTTCAACAATCGTGTTCGCGTCTCTGCGCTCTTCGACTATCGCGGCGGTTTCTTCAATCAGTGGGGCTATCAGAACCAGCGATGCGGATCGAGTGGCAACTGTCGGGCGGTGAATGATCCGAAGGCACCGCTGGCGGATCAGGCGGCTGCCGTAATGGCGAACAGCTCGATCAACAAGACTGTGTGGGGCTTCTTCGTGCCGAACGATTTCATTCGATTCCGCGAGCTCTCCGTTTCTCTCAATGTGCCCGACCGTTTCACGCGACAGTTTCTCCGCAGCCGGACGGCGAGTCTCGTGTTGAGCGGACGTAACTTGGGCACGGTGTGGACGAAATATCCTGGCCTGGATCCGGAGGCGAATAGTGCGATCAGCAACACGGGAGGCGGTAACAACGATTTCTTCTCGCCGCCGGTGCTCCGCTATTTCCTCGCCCGCTTCAACATCGCGTTCTGAGCCATGCATCTTAAACCACAGGTACCGGGGGTCAGTGACTCCATGACCAGATACTTTCGGCGCGGACGCGCGGCATGCTTTGTTGCTCTTGCCGCCGCACCAGCGCTCACGATTGCCAGCTGCAGCACGGATAGACTCCTCGAGGTCCAGACGCCGGACCAGATCACGGTCGATAAGGTCAATAGTCCAGCGGGCGCGCAGGCACAGCGCGTCGCCGCACTTGGCAACTTCTCGACATTCCTCGGTGGCGATGTCTCCGGCAGCGGCGTCGGGTTGAACGTCGCCAGCGGCATGCTCGCCGACGAAATCATCTCCGCGCGCGGCGGTACGGAGCATATCGACAGCCGCGCGCAGAACGACGCGAGCTTCCCCTCGACCGCGTGGACCTGGGTTGGGCAGACGAGCACGCAGATCATCCGCGCGATCACCGCGCTGAACAAGTTCCCGCCGGCTGGTACAGTCAAGGCCACGCAGATCGGGCAGCTGTACGCGTTGCAGGGCTATACGCTGCTGATCACGGGCGAGATTTACTGCAACGGCGTGCCCATCGGCTCCGGGGATGATTCGAAACTGGGCTCGACGACGTACAGCAACATCGATCTCTTCAACAAAGCCATTCCGCAATTCGATAGTGCGCTGGCTACCCTCGGAGCAGCGGACGTCAATCTGCGCTATCTGGCGCGTGTCGGTAAAGCGAGAGCGCTCGTCGCTCTTGCGAAGACGGCGTCGTTACAAGCTGACCTCGCCGCGGCAGCGGCCGTCGTGAAGGCCGGCGGTGATGGTGCCGGTTCAAGTGCCGTCCCGACGAACTTTGTGTACAACGTCGAATACTCGAAGACATCGATCGTCAACGCCGTGTACGACTGGATGGTGGCGACGCCGAACTTCGGACCGTCGGACAAGGAAGGCACGAATGGCCTCGACTTCGTGAGCTCGCGCGATCCGCGAATTCCGATCAGTCGCAATACGGACGGAACGCCGAAGGTGAAGGCCGGTCAGGACGCCACACCTATTTTTACGACGACCATTTACCCGACCGGCGATGCGCCGCTACCCCTCGCGACGGGGATCGAGGCACGGCTCATTGAGGCCGAGGCAGCGCTCGCCGCGAGTGACCCCGTCACCTATCTCGCCAAACTCAACGAGCCGCGTCTCGCGGCGGGTTACGCAGCCCTCCCCGATCCGGGGACGTCGGCCACGCGCCTCGATCTTCTCTTTCGCGAGCGCGCGTTCTGGTTCTATCTCACGGCGCACCGCGTCGGCGATCTTCGCCGCCTCATTCGCGTGTATGGCCGCAACGCCGAAACGGTCTTCCCGACTGGCGGCTACTTCAAGGGCGGCGCCTACGGCACCGATGTGAACTTGAAGCCGTCCCAGGCCGAGCAGAACAATCCAAACTGGAAAGCCTGCACGGATCGCAACGCCTGAGTCTGGCGGAGGGCGAGAACCAACGAACGCAACGAGGGGGGCCGTGTGGCCCCCCTCGTTGTCTTCGCGCTTCTCAGCCGGAGTCCGCTCCGGCTCAGCGCTCGGACCGCATCCATACCAGGATGGCGCCGCACCCGGAGTTTCCACGTTTGTACTCGGACGGCACTTCACTCGAGCCGTAGAGCTCGACCGCCTGCACCATCCCGATCGGGATGTTGTCCAGGACGGTCAAGGGGTTCACCGCTGGGTTATTCGCGCCGCGGGCGCGCGCGGCGTCGTTGGTGACCGGCGCCCCGTTGATGAACACGACGAGTGAGCAATCGATGCCACTCGATGAGCGGCCACTCCGCACGCGCGATCCGAACGAACCTTGAATCGTGTGGAAGCCCCGCGAAGAACGCACCAGGTCGTTCAAACTTCCTGGAGCGAGCCGGTCAATATCGAACCGATCATAGAAGACGCCGTTTCCCGTGCGACGGCGCTCTTCGAACTCCTCCGCATGCGTCCAACGCACTTCCGTACTGACGACACTGTCGAGTACCGTGACGCGCGCCAGCGCGACGGTCGTCGCGCTGTTTTCCGCTTCCGCGAGGTCGAGCGGGATTGAACGCTCACGATAGCCAATCCGCCGGAGGACGAGCGTGTCCGGGCGCGCGAGCGCGGGACCAACGACGGCTACTCCCATCGAGTCGGTCAACGCCGCCGAGCCCGCCGTCCGCGAGAGGGAAACGAGGACATCACGAATCGGCTTCGCGGAGCTGTTGTCCAACACCGTCACGCGCACCGTGGTCGTTCCCGCGGACGCCGTGCTTTGCGCGACGACCGCGGGAGCAAGGAGGATCAACTCAAACGCGAGGCATCCACTAACGAGTCGCCGGAGTCGCACCGAACCCCCGATGTGCTGAGCGGAACGTCGTCACGGAGCGAGCGATACGAGCAACGCACCCGACACGTGGCCGACCCCGAAACGCTGGGTCGCCTCCGTGCCGGAGAGGATGAGAACGTCGCGCACGGCGCCGACCTGCACCTGGTGGAGCGCGGTCACGTCACCCTTCCGAACGCCGTCGATGTACACGATCGGCAAAGGAGCGGTGCCGGGTGGTCCTTCCTGCGGCGTGTTTTTCCCTCGCGAGATGAAGATCCCCGGACGAATCTCGCGCAGCGCGTCATACAGATCGGCGGCGTTGGTGCGACGAATTTCGTCACCCGAGATGGTGGAGCGACTTCGGGACTGGCTTGCCGCAGGCTCCGCCGCCGGCGCGCCTGAGGCGGCTCCGCCGCTGGCACAGGCGCAGGTTGCGAGGAGCACTGACAGAGCGGCGCAATTCACTCGACGGCGCATCAGGAGTCCTCCGGACGAAGGTGCGATCTACACGCTCGGTAGCTATGCTGACGATGGAGGCGGGCTCCTTTCGAGTCAACCGCGACGGCGTTCCTCGAGCCAATCCTTTCATATCTCTAGCGGACGGCGCGCTGTTCAGTCTTGGGATTCCTCATCCCACGATCGAACATCGCACGTTCGCTGCGCGTCCGGCGAAGGTGAGTCATCCGTAGCTGCGAGTGTCAGTTAACGGGCGGTCGTCGATTGGCACGTCCCTTCCATTGCGGCACGGTACATCGCTCGCTTCTCTCGCCCGGCGAACCGCGCCCATGGATCTCAAGTACGCCCTCCGCATGCTCCGGCATGCTCCCGGATTCACGATCATGGCGGTGCTCTGCATCGCGCTCGGCGTCGGCGTCACGACGACGATCTTCAGCGCGGTGAACGGCATCCTCATCCGGCCGCTGCCGTACCCGCATCCAGAGCAACTCGTGAGCGTGTACGCGCGTTATGCGGCGCACGGCGAGCACGGCGTGAACATCTCCTTTCCCGATTACCTGTCGTGGCGTGACGAGAATAGATCCTTCTCGCGGCTCGGCATGTGGACGTGGAACACGCTGACGCTCTCCGGTGAGGGCGAGCCCGAGCGCGTCGAAGCGGCGCAGGTGACGGCGAATCTCTTCCCACTGCTCGGCGTGCAGCCGCTGCTCGGCCGAAATTTCGCCGCCGAGGAAGATCGGCCGGGTCAAGGCAAAGTGCTGCTACTCGGTTACGGATTGTGGCAGCGCCGCTTCGCCGGCGATCGCTCGATCGTCGGGCGACCGGTCTCGGTCGACGGCGTGGTGTACACCGTGGTCGGCGTGATGCCGCAGGGCTTCACCTTTCCCGAGCGCGGGCAGGCATGGACCCTCTTCGCGATCGACGCGGCGAAAGAAGGTCGCGGCAATCGCTACTTCGCCGGCGCGATCGGTCGGCTCAAGCCCGGCGTCACGCTCGCCAAGGCGCAAAGTGATCTGGCGACGATCTCATCGCGGCTGCAGCGCGCGTACTCGCAGGACAACTTCGGGTGGGACGCCGAGGCGCTGACGCTGCGCGACGATCTCGTCGGCGATCTGCGGAAGCCGCTGCTGCTCTTTCTCGGCGCGGTGGGGTTCGTGTTGCTCATCGCTTGCGCGAATGTGGCGAACCTGATGCTGGCGCGCGCCGCATCGCGCCAGCGCGAGATCGCCATTCGCGTCGCCGTGGGCGCGGGTCGCGGCCGACTCGTTCGGCAAATTCTGACCGAGAGCATGGTGCTCGCCGCGATCGGTGGCGGCGTCGGTGTGCTCGTCGCGTCGTTCGGGGTCGATCTGCTGAAGCTCGGATTCCCGGGCGACATCCCCGGCTACATCGCGGCACTCGAGATCGATCGCACTGTGCTCGCGTTCACCCTGCTCTTGTCGGCGGTGACGGGCATCGTGTTCGGGCTGGCGCCCGCGTTGCGCGCCTCGCGTGTGGAGCTGAGCGGGTCGTTGAAGGAGGGCACGCGCGGCGGTGGCGATAGTCTCGGCCGCAATCGGATGCGTGGCGCGTTAGTGGTGACGGAGGTGGCACTGTCCCTCGTGCTGATGATTGGCGCGTCGCTGCTCATCCGCAGCTACCGCGCGCTGGAGACCACGAAGATCGGCTTCGACGCCAAGGGGATTTTGTCGCTGCGCGTGTCGCTTCCGCCGACGAAGTATGCGTCGAGCCAGACGCGCGTCGCATTCTTCGACGCGTTGACCGAGCGCGTGCGCGCGCTGCCCGGCGTAGAGAGCGTCGGCGCGGCGCAGGGAATTCCATTCAGCGGCTGGAACATCCAGGCCGACTTCACCATCGAGGGACGGCCGGCCCCGAAGCAGGGCGAGGAGTTCGTCTCGCACTATCAGACCATCACGCCGGACTACTTCAAGACGATCGGTGTGCCGCTGTTGCGCGGGCGCGGAATCCAGAATACGGATCGCGACACGTCGGTGCACGTGGGGGTGATCAACGAGAGCTTCGCCAAGCGTGCATTTCCAGGCCAAGATCCAATCGGCAAGCGCGTGCACTTCGGCGGACCTAGCTCGCGCGATCCATGGATCACGATCGTCGGTATCGCGCGCGACTACCGGCACTATCGCCTGCCGCAGCCGATGGGTCCCGCGATCTTCGCCTCGTATTTCACGGACGCGTCTCGCACGCAGACGCTGGCGATTCGCACGTCACTCGCCGATCCGCTCTCACTCACCACCGCCGTGCGCGCTTCGATCCACGACGTCGACGAGAACGTGCCTGCGTATCAGGTGCAGACCTTCGAGCAAGTGCTGTCGCGCTCGCTCTGGCGGCAGCGGCTGCAAGGCCAAGTGCTCGGCGTCTTCGCCGTGATGGCGCTGCTGCTGGCGACGGTCGGGATCTACGGAGTGATCTCGTACACGGTCGCGCAACGGACGCGTGAGCTCGGCCTGCGCATGGCATTGGGCGCGAGCCGGGGACATGTACTGGCGCTCGTCGTCGGCCAGGGGACGCGGCTGGCGTTGATCGGCGTGGCGATTGGCATCGCCGGCGCGCTGGCGCTCTCGCGCGTGGTATCGGGGCTGCTGTACGGCGTGCAACCCACCGACCTCGTGACGTTCATTGGCGTGCCGATCGTGCTCGCGGGTGTCGCCGTGCTTGCGTCATACGTGCCCGCGCTGCGCGCGACGAAGCTCGATCCGGTGGTGGCGTTGAGGAACGACTGAGGGGCGGGGGCTGGGGCAGGGGGCTGGGGGCTGGGGCGCCAAAGGAGCTTGCGGCGCTGGCTCGTTTCCTAGCGTCTCGATTTCTTCTTCGCGCCTGATTTCTTGGCGCTTGATTTCTTGGCGCTTGATTTCTTCGCGCCTGATTTCTTCGCGCCTGAATTCTTCGCGCCTGCGCGCTTGGACGGTGCGCGCCTTTTCGTCGCGCTTTTCTTTCCGCCGCGCTTGGTCGTAGCGCGCTTGATTCGCGCGAGCGTTTTCGTGGCGAGCTTCCGCAACCGCGGCATGGCCGCGGACTCGTCGATCGATGCGGCGTGTCCCATGACGCTGGCGGCGCGCTCGGGGCCATGCTCGCCGGCGTTCTGCTCGGCAAGATGCTGTTGGATTCGCGCGACCAGGTCGGCCTTGTCGACGTGAACGCCCGGACAGAAGGTGTGCGTCGTCTTGGGATCTTCCTTGTGCAGTTTGAGCGTCGACGGATCGAGTCCGGCTGCGCCATGCAACGCGGCCAGGGCGCGCACGGCATTCTCGCGCACCTGATCCCCGAACGGCTCGTGGTCGTAGTCGCCCACCAGCTCGACGCCCCACGCGACCGAGTTCCAGGACGGCGTATGCACGCCCGGCACGTTGAGTGGCGTGAAGACCCAGACGAGATCGTCCGCGACGAAGAGGTGCGGGCCACCTGACCACTTCTGATCATCGCGATAGTACGACGTGAAGCCCTTCATCCGCCGGTCGCCGTTCACGGAATGCCAAGAAGCAAGCTTCGGTTCTTGGGTGTTGTGAACCACGACGAAGCTGGGGCGCCACGCTCCGAACTTCACCGTCTTCACGTAGGAATCGAAGGCGTCCGGAGTGAAGCTCTGGCTGACAGTTCCTTTCCACGTACCCATACCGAACACTCCGTTGTTAGTGATCCTTCGAATTATTTCACTGCGGTTCACACCTCGAACATGAGTTCATCCACGTAACACCAGAACCACACTTCACCAGGCTCAAACGACTGAATGATCGGATGGCGCGATGCTTTGAAGTGTTTGGTGGCGTGTTTGTTTTTCGACTGGTCGCAACAGCCGACGTGACCACACTGCTTGCACAGACGCAAGTGGACCCACCGGTCACCAGTCTTCAAGCAATCTTCGCAGCCGGCCGTGGTGTGTGGTGCGATGTCGCGAATGGTGTCGAGATGCGTGCAGGCGACTGGCATAAGAGAGCAGATGTCAGACGTTAGATGTCAGATGTCGGGGACTGCGTACCTCGGCAATTCTGGCACACCTTCGGACCAAACGCAAAAACGGCACACCAGATGGGTGTGCCGTTTAGCGAAATGCAATTCAACTGGCCGCTCAATCCGCAACCCAGCCCCCGCCCAGTTCTCAGTCGATCTCGCCTAATGATGAATCTCATGCTCCGAGATCGCTTGGCTCGCGATCGGAGGAGTCTTGATCGCGACATCGCGATCGAAGTCGGCGACGCGGGCGTCGAGGCGGCGCATCATCGTGCCGAACGCCTTGGCGATCTCGGTGTCGAACTCGGTGCCCGCGCGCTCCTCGATGAACAGCAATGCCGCTTCGGCCGAGTACGGCTGGCGATGCGCGCGGGCAATGCGGAGCGCGTTGTAGACGCTGCAGACGCGGACGAGCCGGCTTGGATACTGCGGCGGCCGGCGAACGGAGCGGTGCGGATAGCCTGAGCCGTCGGGCCGCAGATGGTGTTCATAGGCGACCGTCGCCGCGATCTCGAGCCGCTGGTCGCTGGCCGCAATAATGCGCGCGCCATCGATCGGGTGGTGCTCGATGATCGTGCGTTCGCCATCGGTGAGTGGACCCGCCTTGGCCAGCACTTCCTTCGGCATGCGCGCCATCCCGATGTCGTGGAGCAGCGCCGCCGTTCCGAACGCGTTCACATCGCGCTTGCGCATGCCGAGGAATTCGGCCAGCGCCATCACGAGCACGGACACGTTGATCGAGTGGATCGCGTTGTACGGGTCGCTCGCCTTGAGGCGCAGCAGCGGGACGATCATCGCGCTGGTGCCGCGCATCGCCACCGACAACGATCGCACCACCGCATCCGCCTCGATCAGTGGAACCTGGTCGCTCGTCTCGACCTCGGTCTGGATCCAGTTGACGGCGTTGATCTCTTCCGCCAAACCGAACGCGAGTCCGCGATCGGGCGTCTTCGACCGCACGGACTTGAGCGCATCCTCGGCCGGAGCGCCTTCCTCATTGTGCACCACGAGCGCGCCGAAGCGAATGTTGCGGCGCTTGAGCAGCGACGTCGCTCCGGGAACTTCCGAGTCATCGAGCGACGCGCCGATCGGCATGGTGCGGATGGCGTAGGTGTCGACGCCCGCGCGCACGATGCGGGATAGGACGTCCGCCAGAAATTCGGCGTACTCCTCGCGTCGTACGCCATAGCCGAACTCGAGCCGCTGAATGCCGACCTCGGCCAACCGCACCGCCCACGGCCAGTCGCGCAGGTCGTGCAGCGGCGAATCCTCGTAGATCACGTCGCGGCCGATGAACGAGAAGCGCGGATCGCGATTGTCGAACTGCAGCTTGCCAAGCGCGCCGAAGGAGACGTCGACCGCGCGCTCCCACGCCGGATGCTCGCGCGAATAGAGCATCATGGTCGACAGGCTCTGGCCGAGCGATGTCAAGAAAATGACGGCGGACTTCATTCGACTTCTCCGACTGGGCGGCGGCGCGACGACGGCTGGATGGCGAGGAGCACATCGGCGTCCTTGCTGCGGGCGGCGAGGGCGAGCACCTGTTGCGCGGTCGCGTCCTGGGGCCAGAACTCGGCGAGCGCGGAGAGCGCCGCGAGGAGCGTCGACGTCTTCTCGGCGAGTGGCCGGCGGAACCAGCGGCGCTTGCTCGACATGGCGATCTGCGCGATCGCCTTGAGCGCGTGAGGCGCGCGCGTGGGCGCGATGGTGCGCACGGCGAGATCCGCTAACGGCCCGGTGATCGAGCCGTCGCGCAATCCATTGGCAACGATCGTCACCGCGTCGCCCGGACAGCCGTGATTCTGCGCGGCGGTGAGCGCGGCCCGCACGATGCGCTCGTCGAGATCGCGAAGGCCGCGGCTGATCGACGTCTCGCGCGTCCATCGTCCGCGCGGATCGCTCTGCTTGAGCACCAGCGCGAACGCCTCGCGACGTACGCGCGAGTCTTCGTGCTCGGTATACGGCACAGGGTTGAACGCGGCCGGCCACTCGGGGAGACGGCCCATGAGCAGAAGCAGATTGCGCTGCAGATACCACGGCGCCTGCGGCAGCCGCTTGACGATGATGTCACCGATGCCGGGGCCCAGCTGCGCGATGATCTCGAACAGCTTCCAGCGCGCCTGGCTGTCGTCTTCGTGCTCGAGCGCGTCGACCAGCGGCGTCGCCGCGGGAAATCCGACGCGCGAGACGAGGCGGCCGAGCACCTCGAAATCGACAGGGTTGTCCTGCAACAGGCGGCGCACGGTACGCGTGTTGTCGAGATGGCGGCGGAGCGTCCACACGACGCGGTTCGTCGTCGGCGCGTGATCGGCCATGGCCATGAGCTCGGAGATCTTTCCTTGCTTGACCATCTCCGTCACGGCGTGCTTAGCGGTGATGCCGAACACCTCGATCTCGAGGCTCATTTGCACGACCGACGCCGGCGGCGGCTCGTACACGCTGCCGCTGGTGACCGGCTCGAGCGGCTCGTTGGCGAGGCGCTCGAGAGTATCCCAGTAGGTGTCCTCGGGGAGGAGCGCGGCGCCGTCCCAGTCATCGATCAACTGGCGCACGTTCATGCGCAGCGCTTCATCCGCGGCGGAGCGGCGGGCGGAAGTGCCCTGGTCGGCGTGCCGCGCGAGCTTCGACAGCAGCATCAGCAAGGCTTCCGACATCGTGTGATTCGAGCTCGACGCGACGACGCGCGCCAAGTCGAGCACCGTGTCCGCGGCCAAGGTGTGCGATGCGCTGCGCAACAACTGGCGGCGCTGCGTCGCGTCGCCGCCCAAGCGAAGCAAGCGCTCGAGCGCTTCGGGGGCGAGTCCTCTGACAAAGTCGGATGCGCGACGGCCGAAGGCGCGGGCGACGCGCCCGCTCTCGCGCTTGATCTGCTCCGTGAGCTGCGTGAAGAGTCCGAAGAACTCGTGCGCGACGCCCGGCTCACTCGAGCGCGCGGCGAGCTTGCCGGCGAGCACCGCGGGATCGTCGCTCTCCATCGGTTCGGTAGGCAGACCCGGCGTCGCGCCGACGAGACCGGCCGAGCGGGCGAGGCGCTGCCAAAGCCGCGACGATCCGCTCTCGAGCTCGGCGTCGCCGGGCTCGTTCGCATCCTCGCCGTCGACGAGCTTGAGCTGCGTGTAGTTGAGCGGATAGAGCTCGAGATGCTCCCAGCGATGCTCGCGTCGGTCGCCCTCGGAGGGGAGGCCGGTGATGCGCGCCCAGCCGATCTCGGCCTCGGGCGCAGTGCCGCGCGCGATGAACTTGAGCAGCTCGGTGAGCTCGCTCTCGCTGACGCCGGCCGCGAATCGAATCGCGCCCACTTCGCGGCGAAAGAGCTTCGCCGCGAAATCACGGAGGACGTTGCTGTTGTTCTCGGTCGGCGCACCGTCGATGATCAAGCGGTCGCGCGCGACACCGATCACCATGGGCTCGCGATCGCGGAGGACGCCGGCGAGCCGTTGCGTCATCGTCGAGACGGCGGTGTCGAGCAGCGGATGACCGTCGGGATACATACCGTACTTCTGCAATCCGACCGAGAACTCGATCAGAAAATCATCGATCGCGCGAGGGATCGAGGGACGAGCGTCGATGGCGGCTGGCAAAGCAGTCACAGTCATTGGCTACACATGGGATGTTTTCATAGTGTCGGCCGCCATGCGTCGACATCTTAAGCACGATCGTTTTTGACCTTCCGTCACGTATTAACGACCGCTCATTCGTGCGTGGCATCGCGTGACCTGTATCACCAAGCACATCGGCGGCAGATGAAGATTCTCGTCATCGGCGGCACCGGTTTCATCGGACAACACGTGACCGCCGGGCTCGCCGGCGATGGTCACGATGTCACGGTGCTGCATCGCGGCGTACATGAGCCGCCCTTGCCGGTGCTCGTTAGGCATGTGCACGCCGAATCGGCGAGCGTGCCGATCATGGAATTTCCCGATGAGATCCGTCGCGCGACATTCGACCTCGCGCTGCACATGGTTCTCACGGGCGAGCAGGATGCGGCGGCCGCCGTTCACACCTTCAAGGAGCGCGTGGGCCGGATCGTGATCGTGTCGAGCGGCGATGTGTACTCCGCCGCGGCGCAGGTACTCGGCAAGGAGCCGCCCTCGGGCGATCCGAGCGCACCGATCGGAGAGAACGCTCCGCTGCGCAAGGAGCTGTTCGCCTACGGGCGGCACGTGCCAACTCCGTGGGGCGAGTTGGACCACTACGAAAAGATTCTTGCCGAGCGCGTCGCCGGGAGTGAGGCCTCGCTTCCCGCGACGGTGCTGCGCTTGCCAATGGTCTACGGCCCGGGCGATCCGCAGGACCGTTTCGGTCCATATCTCACGCAAATGCGGACGCACCGTCCGGTGATCTTCCTCAGCGAGCGGCAGGCGCGGTGGCGATTCACCCACGGCTACGTCGAGAACGTCGCACAGGCCATCGCGCTCGCCGCCACGAATCCTCGCGCCGCGACGCGCACCTACAACGTAGGCGAGCAGCCGACGCCGACGCTCGAGCAGCGCTTGCGCGCGCTCGCCGAGGCGGCCGAGTGGAGCGGCGAGCTCGCCATCGTGCCCGAGTCCCAGATGCCCGCGGAGCTCCGATCACCGACCGTCTATCTGAGGGACGTGATGTTCGATACGACGCGGATACGCGCGGAGCTCGGCTATGCGGAGCGCATCGATGCCGGCGAGGGCTATCGGAGGACGGCGACTCCCGCTTTGTAGGAGCATCACGGGAAGTTGAGCGAAGCGCGAGCACTTGAGCGTGAGCGTGAGCGCGGGCCAAGCCCAAGTCGCCTCCTTGATATGTCGCACCATTCGCGTCAGCTTCGCGCATGCCAAAGAAAAAGCCTGCGCAGCCCGAGCGCGTCGCGCGCTACCGCCGGACCGAGAGCGATCCGAAACATCCCGGCTTTCTGCCGGAATCGCTCGACAAGTCGATCATCGCCATTCCGCTGCTCAATCGGATGGACGACGATGCGCAGGCGCGCGCGAACGCTGAGAAGGGCGCGACCGTCCCGCCCGACCGATATCAGGTCATCATCGATCTGAATCTCGACCACGCCGGCAATCGCGATGGCGCGCGCAACCGAGCGCTCAAACTTCTGGCCGACATCAACAAGGAGCGCGGCGGCTACGCGAAGGTACACGCCGTCAAGACCGAGCTGAGCTCGCAGTACGTCTTCGCCGAAATGAACGCGGCGTCGATTCGACGGCTGGTCGCGCTCGACAATCCGCGCGACGCCGCGCCCTCCACCGCGCGGGAGGTGCAGACACCTCCCACGACGACGGCGACCATGAAGGCAGCCCAGATGATGGAGACGCAGCGCTCCGTCTATCGCATATGGCCCGACTTCAAGATCCACGGGTTTCTCATGAAGTCGCTCTCGACGGTGAAGGCGGACGCGGCGCGCAGCTCGTTTGCGGCATCGGGAAATGGCATCGTGTGGGCGGTGATCGATTCCGGCGTCGACAAGCACCCGCATTTTCTCGCGCATCGCAATCTCGACATCGAGCTGCCGCTCGCGCACGAAGATTTCACCGCAACAGATGGCAGCACTGGAGATCCGCTTCGCGACGACGCGGGTCACGGGACGCACGTCGCGGGGATCATCGCCGGACAAATGCCAGTCAAGCGCAAGAAGGACGGCAGCCCGATTCCCGACACGGTGAAAGCGGTCACGCGCCACTGGGACGAGCATGGCGGCATCACGTACAACATCGAAACGTTCGAGAGCATCGCCGGCATGGCACCCGAGTGCAAGATCGTGAGCTTCAAAGTGCTCGATGCCTCGGGCACCGGATTCGTCAGCAACATCCTGTCGGCCATCGAGCGCATCCAGCGCCTGAACGGCAATGGACGCCGCCTGCTCATCCACGGCGTGAACCTCAGCGTCGGCTACGATTTCGAGCCCGAGTGGTTCGCCTGCGGCCATAGTCCGCTGTGCGTCGAGGTCGACCGGCTCGTGCGCTCGGGTGTCGTGGTGGTGACTGCTTCCGGCAACACCGGCTACGGCTTTCAGACGACCAAGTTCGAGGGTACCGTCGCGGCTGGGATGACGCTGAGCATCAACGATCCCGGCAACGCGGAGCTCGCGATCACCGTGGGCTCGACGCACCGCGAAATGCCGTTCACCTATGGCGTGTCGTACTTCTCATCGAAGGGACCGACCGGCGATGGCCGGCCAAAGCCCGACCTCGTTGCGCCGGGCGAGAAGGTGATCTCCTGCGCCGCCGGCGAAGCGCGCACGAAGGCCGTGAGCGAGCTCGGCAAGGTGAAATTCGATTACGTGGAGCAGAGCGGCACCAGCATGGCCGCACCGCATGTCTCCGGCGTCATCGCCGCGTTCCTCTCCATTCGCCGCGAGTTCATCGGCGAGCCGATGCGCGTAAAGGAGATCTTCACCAGCACCGCGACCGACCTCAAGCGCGACCGCTCCTTCCAGGGACACGGCCTGGTCGACCTCATGCGCGCCATCCAATCCGTCTGAGCACACCGTCGAAAGAACAGGAGAGACTATGCCCAATTTTCCCGACAAGATCCTCGAGCTCGAGTTCGACAAGGACGGCAAGCTCGTGCACCCGGAGCAGGTGGATGCGATCAGTGCCGCCGTGAAGGCGAGCAACGCCACCGACCTCATCGTGATGTCGCACGGCTGGAACAACGACATGGGCGAGGCGCGCTCCCTCTACAAGGGACTGCGCGACCACATCGCCGCGCAGGTGCCCGCGGTGCCCGGCGCGGCCGGCCGCACCTTCGTCGTGGCGGGCGTGCTCTGGCCGTCCAAGAAATTCGCCGAATCGGATCTCATTCCCGGCGGCGCCGCGGCGGCGAGCGATGCCAAGGCGGACGGCATCATCCAGAAGCAGCTGGACACCCTGGAGAAACTGATCGACGACAAGAAGTTGAAGGCCGACTTCGAGAAGGCGAAAAAAGCCGCGGCGAAGATGGATGACGACAGCGTCGAGGGGAAAAAGGCGCAACAGGAATTCGTCGCCATCGTGCTCAGTCATCTGCCGAAGGAGCTGGCCGATCACGGTACCGAGCCGCACGCCGACGCCATGAAGAAGTTCGACAAGACCAAGCTGCTCGACACCTTGGGCCGCCCGACGGTCGATGCACCCGCGCCTCGCCGGGGCGGCGGTGCCTCCATCGACAACCCGGCGCCGGCAGCGGCGAAGCCACACGGCGGCGCCGCCGGGCTCGGCGACATGTTCGGCGGGATCAAGGCCGGCGCGATGAACCTGCTGAATTTCGTCACCTACTATCAGATGAAGAACCGCGCGGGGGACATCGGTCGCGGCGGCGCGTCGGCAGCGCTGCGGACGATCAAGGCCGCGGCGCCGAACATCAGGATTCATCTGGTCGGCCACAGCTTCGGCGGCAGGCTCGTCACGGCGATCGCGCTGGGTCCGGACGGGCAGGGCGCGCTCGGCGTCGAGTCGATGTCGCTGCTGCAGGCGGCGTACTCCCACTACGGGCTGGGCGCCAAGCAGGATGGGATCGCCGACGGATTCTTTCGCAAGGTGGTCACCGAGAAGCGTGTGAGCGGACCGGTGATCATCACGCACACGCGGAACGACAAGGCTGTGGGTACGGCGTACGCGATGGCCTCGCGCGTGGCGAGGCAAGTGGGCGCGGCCCTCGGCGACGCGAGCGATCAGTATGGCGGCATGGGGAGCAATGGCGCGCAGCACACCCCCGAGTCGGTGGAGGAAACTCTGCACGTGCCCGGCACGGCGTACCCGTTCGCCGGCGGCAAGGTCTACAATCTGCTCGCGGACAAGTTTGTGTCGGGGCATTCCGACATCACGAACGATCCGGTCGCCTACGCCGTCGTGAGCGCGATCGCGACAACGTAGGAAAAGGGGCGACAGGCGTCGGGCGTCGGGCGTCAGCGCACTGAGAACCAACAGCCGGACGCCCGACGCCCGCGTCGGACGCCCGATGCCCAATCCCCGACGCCCCCTTACCGTGAAGAGTTACGACAAGCGCTATTTCGATCGCTTCTATCGCGATCCGAAACGGCGGGTCATCGGGAGCGCGGAGCTCTCGCGCAAGGCGGCGATGGTCGTGGGAATCGCGGAGTACGTGTTGGATCGCCGCATCCGGTTGGTGCTCGACGTCGGATGCGGCGAAGGGGCATGGCGCGCGCCGCTGCTCAGGCTGCGACCCGGTCTCCGCTACCGCGGCATCGACTCGAGCGCGTACGCCGTCGAGCGGTTCGGGAAGCGCCGAGGGATAGCGCCCGGCACTTTCGCCGATCTGGAGCGGATGTCGGGAGTCGAGGAGGCCGACGTCGTGGTCTGCTCCGATCTCCTGCACTATCTCGAGGCATCAGAGCTACAGCGCGGGCTGATCGCGCTGAGCTGGCGGCTGCGCGGAATCGCCTACCTGCACGCCTTTACCTCGGCCGACGAGATCTCCGGCGACACCCGCGGGTGGAAGCGCCGGTCGCCGACGTACTACCGGCGGCTCTTTGCCGACGCCGGTCTCGTCGCGTGTGCCCCGCACTGCTACGTCGCGGGCGATGCGGCGGTGGGGCTGGCCGCGTTGGAGCGGGCACTCCTCCGACCCGATGGCGGCCGCCGGCCCGGCCCGCGCACTTGACTGTGGTAACGATTTCATGTAAACGTTTTCACACAAAGTCGCAGCGCTACGGTCACAATCACGTCTGTTTGCCGAGGTTCATGCCGCCGGTCAGGTCGATTCCGCGCACGCGTAATTCCACCATTCGCGACGTCGCCAAGCGGGCGGGCGTCTCAGTGGCGACGGTCTCGCGGGTGCTCAACGACAGCGGGCCCGTGAGCGACGAAACGCGCCTGCGGATCCTCCTGGCGAGCGACGAGCTTCGCTTCCGGCCCAACGGGGCCGCGCGGAGCCTCATCACCAGCCGTACGGCGACCTTCGGAGTTCTCCTCCCGGACCTGTACGGCGAGTTCTTCTCCGAGGTCATCCGCGGCATCGACCAGACGGCGCAGCGGCATCAGTACCACGTAATGCTGTCGAGCTCGCACAGCGACAAAGACGCGATCGAGGCCGCGCTCCGCGCGATGCACGGACGCGTCGACGGGCTGATCATCATGTCACCCGACATTGATGCCGCGGCGCTGGAAGCGAATTTTCCGGCGAGCCTGCCGGTGGTGCTGCTCAACTGCGCCGTGCGCGGGCGCACGCACGACACGATCAACATCGACAACGTCGGCGGCGCGCGCGCGATGACGCGGCACCTCCTGTCCCTCGGGCATCGCCGGATCGCTTTCATTCGGGGCGCCGAGCGAAATCACGACGCCGACGAGCGGCTGAAGGGGTACCGGGCGGCGTTGCGCGAGGCCAGCGTCGTAACGCAGCCGGACCTGGAGACGCCGGGCGATTTCACCGAATCGGGAGGGCATGCGGCCGTCGCCGCGCTGCTGGATCGGAAGCCGCGGCCGACGGCGATTTTCGCCGCGAACGACTCGATGGCGATCGGCGCCCTGTCGGCGCTGCGCGACGCCGGGGTCGACGTACCCGGAGAGATGGCGGTGGCCGGGTTCGACGACATCCCCATCGCGCGCTACACCAATCCCCCGCTCTCCTCGGTGCACGTACCGATCAACAAGCTCGGGGAGCAGGCGATGGAGATGTTGTTGGACGCGGTAACGCACGAGAACACCCACGTACGCCGGCGCGAGCGGATGGCGACGACTTTGCAGGTACGGCAATCGTGCGGGAGTGACTTGGCTGGCGGAGGTCGACGGGTGGCGCGACGTGCGCCACGCTGAAGGGCGCTTTTTCACCGGGGGCCAGCATTGCCGCAGTGCGGTAC
>JALZAE010000003.1 GCA_030948535.1 Gemmatimonadota bacterium
AGTCAGGGCAAGCCGCGCGAGGCTGCCTCAAAGCTCCGTGCTCAGATCGCGAGCTCGCCTGTGCGGCCCCCGCGCCCTTCGGTCGAGATGCGCAACAGAATTCCCACGGCGATCCAGCACGAAAGCAAGTACGAGCCGCCGTAGCTGAAGAACGGTAGGGGAATGCCGGTGATCGGCATCAGGCCGAGCGTCATGCCGATGTTGACGACGATATGAACGAGCAGCGACGCGCCGAGCCCGAACGCGAGCAGACTGCTGAAAGAATCGTTCGCGTTCGTGGCCACACGCACGGTCCGAATCAGCAGAAAGCACAGCAACGCGAGCGCCACCGTCACGCCGACAAAGCCGAGCTCCTCTCCAATGACGGAGAAGATGAAATCGGTGTGCTGTTCGGGTAGATACCCGAGCCGCTTCTGCGTTCCCTCGAGCAATCCCTTGCCGAACCACCCGCCGGAGCCAATCGCTACCTGCGATTGAATCACGTGCCAGCCGCTGCCGTGACTGTCCACAGTTGGATCGATGAATACGAGCAGACGATGCTGCTGGTACGGCTTCATCCGATCCCAGGCGAGCGGCGCAATCACCCCCGTCGCCACGTTCGCGATGAGGAGTAGCACGCCCTCGATCACGTAGGGCTTGTACCAGAGTACAAGCGCGAGCAGCAGCAAGAACCACGCGCCCCATAACGCCGTCTGATACGCCAACAACAAGCTGATGCCCGGCGAGGCGACCAGGATCAGCAGCCGCGCCGGCACGCCCGACCAATACATCATCGCGAAGAAGATTCCGATGAAGGCGATGGCGCTGCCGAGGTCCGGCTGCAACATGATGAGCGCGAAGGGGACGAACGCGACGAGCCCCGGCTGCCACAGCTCGAGCATCGATTTCGGCGCCTCACGCCGATCGGACAGCACGCGGGCCAGCATCAGCACGACGGTGATCTTCGCCAACTCGCTTGGTTGGCCGAGGCGATGGCCTGCGATCATCAGCCAGCTCTTCGAGGAGGCGGCGTCACCCGCACCGCCGCCCACCCCGGGGATCAGCAAGATCAGGAGCAGCAGGCAGGAGGCGAGATACGCCGGCGTCGTCAGCCACTCGATGAGACGCACTGACGCCCGAGAGACCGCGAACGCGACGCCGACGCCGAGGCAGAGCCACACGATCTGCATTCGCCACGCGTGCGCCGCGACCGTGAGGACGTCCGTCTGTCCCGCGGAGTACACCGCCATCACGCCGAAGAGCGACAGCAGTACAGCCGTGGCGACGAGGGGGTAGTCGGCGATGGTGCGGCGCACGATCAGTCGCCTTCGGTATTGATGAGCTGGGTGGGAACGACCTTCAGGTAGTGCTCCACGATTTTCGATGCGATGCGCGCCGCACGGTCGCCGTGACCGCCGAACTCGAGCATCACCGCGATGACGATCTTCGGATCCCTCGCCGGCGCGAAGCCGGTGAACCACGCGTGATGATGCAGCTCATCGGTGGAGTTCTGCGCGGTGCCCGTCTTGCCCGCGAGCACCACGCCCGAGATTGCCGCGCTGCGCGCCGTGCCCATGGAGACCACGCCCATCAGCGCCGCGTTCAATCCCGCCATCTGCTCGGCGGTGAGGGAGAAGATCTTCGTGCGCTGCGGCGCGCCGGTGGCAATCTCTGGTTTCGATGCCTCGCCGCCGTTCGCCAGCGCGGTGTAAAAGCGCGCCATGTTGACGACCGTCTGCGCATTCTCACCCTGGCCGATGGCCAGATTGAGAATGACCGCCTGCGTCCATTTTCCTTTGCCGAAGCGCAGATTGTAGTAGTCGAGACTGTACGGAAAAATCGTGCGCGACTCGCTCGGCAGATCGATGCCGCTGCGCTTGTCGAAGCTGAGCGACACGCCGCCGGCGATGAGGCGCGACAGCCCCATCTTGAGTCCCAGCTGGTAGAAGTACACGTCACACGACTGCTCGATCGCACCGGTCAGAGAGAGGCTGCCGTGCCCCTCCTTCTTATGGCAGCGGAAATAGCGTGTGCCGAAGGTGAAGCCACCCGTGCACGGGATTGGCATGTGATCATCGAGCGCGACGACGCCATCCTGGAGTGCGATCGCCGCCGTGGCCAGCTTGAAGGTGGAGCCCGGCGGATACTGTCCCTGAATGACTTTGTTGTAGAGCGGCTTGCGTGGATCTTCGTTGAGCGCGCGCCAGTAGTCCGCCGGTATTCCGCCGATGAATCGATTCGGGTTGTAGCTCGGCGCGCTGTAGAGGGCGATCACGGCGCCCGTCTTCGGCTCGATCGCGATCGCTCCGCCTTGGAGTGAGTCGCCGAAGATGGTCGTCATGTAGCGCTGCAGATCGATGTCGATGTTCGTGTAGAGCGGGGCGGCCGCCGCGGGCGTCAGCTCCGCGCGCGCGCCGACGTCGCGCACGACGCGACCGCGCGCATCGACCTCGACAAACCGTGCGCCTTCGCGGCCGCGCAGCTGCTTCTCGTACTGCTTCTCCAACCCCGCCTTTCCAACTTGCTGGCCGACCTTGTAGCCCTGAAACGCCGCCTGGGTCAGCTCGCTCTCGGTGACTTCGCCGACGTAGCCCACGAACGAGGCCACCATCGAGCTGTCGGGGTAGTAGCGCTTCGGCGCCGATTGAATGATGAGTCCGGGATACTCGACGCGTCGCTCCTCGAGCACGGACACGACGTCGAACGTGGCGTCGGCGAGCACGACGGTCGGGCGGGCGGGTGCGCGCTTGTACCTGCGCACACTCGCCTCGATCTGCTCCGGCGATAGCGTGATGAGCTTGCCCAGTCGCGAGAGCGACGCACGCAGCGAGTCCGCGCTCGGACTCAACAGCGACACCGAGTATCCCGGCACGTTCTCGGCGATGATCTGCTTGTTCCGGTCGTAGATCATGCCGCGCGGCGCGGGAAGGGGCACTTCACGCAGCCGGTTCTCTTCCGACTGGAGCGAGTACTTGTAGTTCTGAAGAATCTGCGTGCGGAAGAACGCGCTCAGCAGCACGACGAACACGCCGCACAGCGCGATCGTCGCGAAGCGCGAGCGACGCGACACGTCGTTGGGATGAAAGCTCATGTGGGTAGACTCACGCGGGTGCCACGCGTAAAAGCGGACGAAGGACGAGGATCGAGATGAGTCCCGCCGCGGCGGTGATGGCCGCCGCTACCGGCGACCGGATCACCGCTTCGCGCACGAACTCCATCCCGCCCACTTTGTGATTCGCGATCAAAAACACGATGTCGAACGCCCACTTGCCGAGAAAAAAGAAAAATGCATTGAGCCAAAGATCGTCGGCGAAGAACACCGCCTTGAGCCAGCTCGCCACGAATCCCACCAACGACATGCCGAGCGCGCTCGCGCCGAACGACTGCAGCGATACGGCGTCCATCACGAGCCCCATCACGAAGCCGATGATCGCCGCCGTCCCCGGCCGAACGCGAATGGCGACGAGCAGCAGCGCGATCACGAGAAAGTCGGGCGATGCCCACCATGATAGCAGCGGGCGCAGCGTGTAGTTGAGGATCAATAGGATCACGAACGCGACGGTCACGCGTACCACATCGAGCGCTCTCACGGCCGTTTCACGGCGCTATCGGCACGCGCCGTCGTATCACGTCGCCTCGGTCTCGCCGGCACGACCGGGACCGTTGAGGAGTCCGCTGGGCGGCGCCGATAAACCGGCGCGCCGGTGCTGTCACGTCCGGTGATGATACGGCGCGTCGTGTCGCGCCGGACGCGCGCCGCTGCGGTATCGAGCGGTACGAGCATCCGAAGGCTGTCGCGGTTGCTCAGCGCGCGGAGCGCCGAGTCGCGCGCCGCCGCGGCCGCGCGCGCCAGCGAATCGCCGGCCGTCACGACGCGCTTGGTCGCCGAATCCGCGCCGCCCGATGCCCACACGTTCGCGACGCCCGCCGATGACCTCGGCGGCAGCAGCACCATCACCGCTCCGAGGTCGGCGGGCAAGGTCGTCGGACGCAGGAGGTAGGTGCGCGCCCAAAGCTCGGTGGTCTTCACTTCGCCGAGCACGGTGCCGATCGGAATGCCGCGCGGAAACACGCCGCCCAGCCCCGAGGTGAGAATCGTCGTGCCGGGCTTGATCGTGTTACGCGCGGCCACGCCTCGCAGCTCGAGGAGGTAGCGCTCCGGCCCGTTCCCGAGATGGGCGCCGACGATGCCGAACCCCGTGCCGTCGGCGGCGATCGCGCTCACGCGAAAGTCCGGGTGCGTCCACAGAATCGCGATGCTCATCCCGGGATCGACGGTGCGCACCATCCCCACCACGCCTTCCGGCGCGACCACGGGACTGAACGGCACGACGCCGGACCGGGAACCCGCCGACAGAATCGCAGTCTGCTCTTCGGTCGTGCTGCGGCCGTGGAGCACTTCAGCGGGAACGAATCCCCACTTGAGCTGCGCGCCGAGTCCGAGCAAGCGGCGCAGGCGGTCGTTCTCCGTCTGCATGCTCTCGAGCGCGAGCGAACGCAGCACGACCGAGTCGCGTTTCACGACTTCCTGGCCGCGGCTGATCCACGCTTGGCGCGAGAGCTCGGCGTCGCGCTGCAGCGCGACGAGTGGCGCGACGACGCTGCGGCGCAACGTCGCGGCGATGGGCGCGCGGAGACGTTCTGGAAGTCCCTGCGCCACGAGGGAGAGAACGCAACAGGCGACGAGCACCGCGACATCTCGGCTCGAGTATGCTCGGGCGGCGACTGCCACGAAGATCTCCGACTAGCTCACGGAGAGAGGACGGACCAGTACTTGTCCTCGTCGTCCAGGATCTTGCCGACGCCGCGCACCACGCAGGTCAGCGGATCCTCGTCGACGTGAATGGGCAGGTTGGTCTCTTGGCTGAGCAGCAGGTCGAGACCGCGAATGAGCGCGCCCCCGCCCGTCATGACGATGCCGCGATCGACGATATCACTCGCCAGCTCGGGGGGCGTGATCTCGAGCGCGCGGCGCACCGCGTCGACGATCTGTTGAATCGGCTCCTGGATCGCTTCGCGAATCTCGCTCGAGTGCACGCGCACCGTCTTCGGGATGCCGGAGACGAGATCGCGACCCTTCACTTCCATCTCGCGCTCTTCGCCGACCGGTGCCGCGGAGCCGATTTGAATCTTGATCTGCTCCGCCGTCGGCTCGCCAATGAGGAGATTGTAGTTCTTGCGCATGAACTGCACGATTGCGGTGTCGAGCTCGTCGCCGCCCGTACGGATCGATGTGTCGCTGACGATACCGGAGAGCGCGATGACGGCGATCTCGGTCGTGCCGCCGCCGATGTCGATCACCATGTTGCCCGTCGGCGTCTCCACCGGCAGACCGACGCCAATCGCCGCCGCCATCGGCTCGGCGACCATGAACACTTCCTTCGCGCCGGCGCCCAACGCCGAGTCGCGCACCGCACGCTTCTCGACTTCGGTGATGCCTGAAGGCACGCACACGATGACGCGTGGCTTCACCTTGAAGAAGTGATTTTCGATGATGAGCCGGAGAAAGTAGCGCAGCATCTTCTCCGTCACATCGAAATCGGCGATGACGCCGTCCTTCATCGGCCGCACCGCGAGCACGCCATCGGGTGTGCGGCCAAGCATGCGCTTCGCTTCGAGTCCGACGCCTTTGATCTTGTTGGTCGCGCGATCGATCGCGACGACGGAAGGCTCGTTGAGCACGATGCCTTCACCCTTCACCCAAATCAGCGTATTGGCAGTGCCAAGATCGACCGCGATCGCATTCGCCGGGAACAGGGATCCCGGCTTGAAAAGTGGCCAGCGCATTCAGTTATAGGCTCTTACGTCCCGAACGAGGACGTCGGTGCGACAGGGAGGGAATTGCACAGTCGGGGGTAAGCTAGTGGTAGAAGCGTGATACGACAAGGCGTTGGCTTGACACAACCTAGCACACTAGGCAACCTTCGCCGACATGCCCCGGATCGTACCGCCGGCGCTCGCCATCGTCGATCTGATGCTGTGTGATGCGTGCGGTCTCTGCCTACCGCTCTGCCCCCCCGCCGCCATCCGTCTGCGACGCGAAGGACTGCTCGTGGATGCCGATGTCTGCACGGGATGCCGCAAGTGCATCGATCCGTGTCCGGTCGGTGCCCTGCGGATGATCCCGAACGAACTTTTCGGCATCCCTCTCCTCGTATCGACGATCGAGGCATGACGACGGTTCGTTGTGATGTGCTGGTCGTCGGCGGCGGGCCCGGTGGACTCGTCGCGGCGCGCGAAGCGGCGGCGGTGAATTCGTCGCTCGAGGTGCTGCTCATCGAGCGCGATCGTGCGATCGGCGCGCCGGTGCGATGTGGTGAAGGCGTCGGCAGCGCGGGCATCGGCGAGTTCATTGATCCGAGCAATGCGTCATGGGTAGCACGCCGCATCACGCGCGTGATCTTCTGGGCGCCCGACGGCACCGAAGTGCGCGTGGCCGAGGGCGATGTCGGCTTTGTGCTCGATCGCACGCGCTTCGAGACCGCGCTTGCGGCGCAGGCAGGCGCGGCGGGCGCCGAGATCGTCGTCGGCACCGAGGCCACGGCGCTCCGCCGCGATGGCGATCGCTGGATCGTCGCTACTCGCGGCCCGCGCGGCGATGTCGACGTCTCCGCGCGCGTCGTGATCGCCGCCGACGGCGTGGAGGGAATGGTCGGACGTTGGGCGGGACTCGATACGCGCGTGCCGTCACGCGACATGGAGAGCTGCGCGCAGTATCTCGTCTCCGGCATCGACTTCGATCCCGACGCGATCTACCTGCACTTCGGGGACACGATCGCTCCCGGCGGCTACGCCTGGCTTTTTCCCAAGGGCGTCGGCGTCGCGAACGTCGGACTTGGCATCGTCGCGCTCAAAGGCGACAAGCGGCCGGCGCGCACGTACCTCGATGACTATCTCGGCGCGCAGTTTCCGACTGCAACGAAAACGGGCTACACCGTCGGCGGCGTCATCGTGCATACGACGATCAAGCGTACCGTCACCGATGGACTGCTCGTTTGCGGCGATGCCGCGCACATGGTCAATCCACTTTCGGGAGGCGGGATCGTCAACGCCATGAAGGCGGGCCGGCTGGCCGCCCGCACTGCCGTCGAAGCGATCGCAGCCAACGACACGAGCGCGGCGCGGCTACAGCGCTATCACGACGCCTGGATGACGCTCCTCGGCGACGATCACGTGCGCTTCTACCGGTTGAAGGAAGCGCTCGGCAAGTTCGGCGATTCCTTCTACAATGATCTCGCGCGAACGGTGAACCGCATTCCGCAGGAGCGCCGTTCGCTCCGCCGCATCTTCGGTGCGGCGTTGATCCATCATCCGACGCTGCTGCCCGTCGTGGCGAAGTACTTCATCTGACCGACCGCGCGTTGCGCGAATGACGTCTGCTACGGCGTGACGGTCGGGCTCGCCAATTTCTTGACGAGCGAATACCAGAATTCCGTCGCATCGTACAGGCTCCGTTCGCGCAGCTTCTCGTCACGTCCGTGCGCGTTGCTCTCGCCGCTCACCGCGGCGATCGCGCTGACGCCGTAGGTCGGGATGCCGGCGTTGCGCAGATAGAGTCCGTCGGTCGCGCCGGCTTCCATCAGCGGGACGAGCGTCGCGCCCGGAAAGAATCGCGGCACCAACTGTCCGAGGACGCGCAGCAGATCGTCGCGCAGCGGCGAGGCGTCGCTCGCCACGGGGGCGTAGACCTGCGTGACGGCGACCGAATCGCCGGCGATGCGCTGTAGGGTGGCGACAACCTCATCCATCTTGTGGTTCGGCAGCACCCGGCAGTTCACGGTCGCGCGCGCGCGTTGCGGGAGCGCGTTCTCCGCGTGACCACCCTCGAGCATGGTCGCGACGCATGTGGTGCGCAGCATGGTGTTGAATCCGGGATCGCCGGTGAGGCGCGCGACCGCCGCCGAGTCCGCGGGATTTGCGGCGACCGCACGCATGTCCGCCGCCGTGTCCGCGGGCGCGAGTGTCGCGGCGCGCTCGAGTTGCGCCCTGCTGATCTCGTTCAGCATCACGGGAAAGCGATACGCGCCTAGGCGCGTGAGCGCTGCGGCGAGCGTGTAGATCGCGTTGTCGGCGCGGGGCCGCGAGCTGTGTCCGCCAGGATTCACTGCCTCCAAACGATAGGTGACGTACACTTTTTCGCTCGCCTGCAGCCCGAACGCGCGCGGCTTGCCATTCGCGAGCTCGACCCCGCCCGCATCGGTGTTGAGCGCGAACTCCGCGTCGATCAGCGCGCGGCGATTCTTCAGCACCCAGATGATGCCGTTCTCCGCGTCGCCCTCTTCGTTCGCCGAGAAGTAGGCGATGATGTCACGGTCGGGCACCCACTGCTCGCGCTTCCAGCGAATGAGGTTGGTGACGACGGTCGTCACGCCGGCCTTGTTATCTTCGACACCGCGACCCAGCAAAAATCCGTTCTTCGCGTTGAGCGTGAAGGGATCCATCGACCAATCGGCGGCTCTCGCCTCGACGACATCGAGATGCGACGCGAGCAGGATCGGCTTCTTTCCCGTCGGCAGGCCGCGCAACCGCACGATGAGGTTTTGCGTCTTGGGGACAGCACCGACCATCTGAATGTCCGACGCGGGATAGCCCGCCGCGATCAATCGCGCGCGGATCTTCCGCGCGAGCACGGTCGTGCTGCCGTTGGACGCTTGGGTGTTCGTGCCGACGGCCTCAGCGATCACCTCGCGCGCGAGCCGCTGGTATTCCGCCGGGAGCGGGCTTCCCGATGCGGGTAGCGGCGCTTGCGCCATCGGGGCGCGCGTAGAGATGATAATCGCGATCGCCGCAAGAGCGACGTGTGCAAAGTGGCGAGACATGTTTGGGGAGCAATGGGTGGGAGTGCGGCTCGCGGAATCTGCCTCGCCGCACGGCCATCATCAACCGCCCAGTCGCGGACCGCTCCCTCTTACCCATCCCTGACGCGTCTCGCTCCCGCGGCGGTAACGATCCGCCGCATCTTTGCATCGACTCGTTGCGGAGCACCTGGCTCTGACA
>JALZAE010000040.1 GCA_030948535.1 Gemmatimonadota bacterium
GCCCGACGAGGTGAAGCTGCAGCGGCTCGAGCGCCTCACGAATTTGCAGCGCGCGATCACGGCCGAACGCTACGAGCGACACATCGGACGCACGGCGCAGGCGATCGTCGACCGCGCGGCGACCGACGACGAGCCGGCGCAGGCGCGAGTTATCTGGCAGGGCGATGACGTCGATGGCATCACGCTGCTGTCGCGCCCCGTGCCGCCCGGTTCGCTGATCGAGGTGACCGTCGACGATGTGGTCGACGACTATGACTTCGCCGCGACGCCGATCCGTACACTCCGCGCCGCGCCGGTGCGGGCGAGCGCCTCGCGGTCATTGCCGGTGATGGCCGGCATCGTCAGCGGAAGCTTCGGCCGATGAATGGGCGCGTTGCGTAGCTGGCTGTTCGCCGCGGCGGCGGTCGGCGCCGCGGCATGCGGCGCGACACTCGGGCGCTCTTCGCCCGCGCCGCGCCCAACGCGATTGCTCGACGGCGGCCGTGCGTTGCGCGTTGCGCTCTTCACCACGCCGAAGCCGATCGTCATCGGTGGAACAGGGGAGTGGCGGCTCTACGACTCCGGCGGCGATGCCACGCTCGCGCGCGGCGCCGCCGGCGAATCGTGGGAGATCCGCCGCGACGGCGGACGCATGCGCGCCGTTCGTTCCGACGGCATTCCCACCGCGGCCCGCCCCGGTCCGTTCGTCGCCCGGCCGATGGATGCCGCCGCGCTGCTCACGGTCAATGGACATCCGTACCGCGGCGAGATCACGCTCGTGCCCACAGACTCCGGCGTGCTGGTCATCAATCGACTACCGGTCGAGTCCTATCTGCGCGGCGTCGTGCCGCTCGAGATCGGCAAGCGGCAGCCGGCCGAGCACGCGGCAGTCGAAGCGCAGGCGGTGGCGGCGCGAAGCTACGCTTATGCGCATCTCAAAGATGATCCGCGCGCGTTGTTCGATCTCACCGGAGGCGTGCTCGACCAGGTGTACAACGGCGCCGAGGCTGAATCGCCCACCACCGACGCGGCCGTCACCGGGACGCGCGGACTGGTGCTCCGCTTCGCCGGCAAGGTGATCAGTGCGCCCTACTCGTCGAGCTGCGGTGGCATGACCGCCGCCGCCACCGAGGTGTGGCAGGGGGCGAGCGACTTTCCCTACCTGACCGCGGTGAGCGACAAGATCCCCGGCAGCAGCCGCTACTACTGCGACGAAGCGCCGCGCTTCAACTGGACGCGCACGCTCGAGCGCAGCGACCTCAACAGTGCGCTGCAGAAATATCTCAAGGCATATGTCGCCGTGCCGCTGAACGGCGCGGGCACTGTGCGCTCGGTCGACATCGAGGGGCGGACGCCGACCGGCCGGGTACGCGCGATTCTCGTCGTCACCGATCACGGCCAGTACACGCTCCGTGGGAACGAGATGCGATTCGTGCTGCGCTCCGCCGGTGGCGAGATTCTGAACAGCACGTATTTTTCCGTCGTCGCCGAGCGCGACGTGGACGGCTACCTGCGCCGGCTGCGGATCGATGGCAAGGGATATGGTCACGGAATCGGGATGTGCCAATGGGGCGCGATCGGGCGGGCGAGGGCGGGGCAGGACTTCCGTACCATCCTGCAGACTTACTATCAGGGAACGAGCATTGACGCGATCGACTGAATGCTCGTTTCTTCGCCGCTATGCCATTGGCCTCGTCACATTCGTCCTCATCGGATTCGCCGCGCCGCGGGCGCGCGCGCAGACGCTGTTCGAGCGCTTCGGGCTCGATCGCTTGCGCCTGACGTCGATTGGTGCCGAGGCCGGCCCCGTCGCGCCGGCGCGCACCGAGCCGACGATCGCGTACGCGATTCATGCGGACTACGGCGAGATCGCGCCCAACTGGCGCATCGTATTCACCACGACTTACTGGGGCACGCGACTCACCGACAAGACGGTGCATCAGTTCGAGCAGCAGCTCGAGGCAGCGCAAGGCAATTCGTCCGACTCGATCCGCATCGGTCGCGTGCAGATCTCGGACATCGCGCTCGAGACCGATGTACGCTGGACGCCCGTGCGTACCGGTGCGTGGCGGCCATTCTTCGGCGGCGGCCTGGGCCCGCACGTGATCAACGCCGAGAACAAGTTCATCAACGGCACGATCGTCGAGACCGCACTCGACCAGATCGCGATGGGATTCTCGGCGGTCGCGGGCGCGAACATCGTTCCGTCGGATCGCTTCTCGGTCGGATTCCAGGCGCGATACACGCTGCTGAGCACGGTGCGCTTCGGCACCGTCCGCGCCTTCGGCAGCTATAGCTTCAGCCGGAACACAACACCATGAAGCCGGTCACCAGAATCGGAGTGGTGGGCGCGGGTGCGATCGCGCAGGTCGCGCATCTCCCAGTGCTCTCGAAGATGCGCGGCGCGGAGCTCGTCGCGCTCTGCGACAACGACGGCGTCAAAGCGCGCGCGCTCGCCGAGCGCTTCGGCGT
Organism: Gemmatimonadota bacterium; assembly: GCA_030948535.1. Lineage (GTDB taxonomy): Bacteria > Gemmatimonadota > Gemmatimonadetes > Gemmatimonadales > Gemmatimonadaceae > JALZAE01. The sequence continues at coordinate 2,452 of JALZAE010000040.1, forward strand.
CCGCGACGTGTTCACCGACATGGAAGACCTACTCGAGTTCGATGAGCTCGACGCGGTCGTCATCAGCACGCCGAACCACCTGCACGAGCCGCACGCGCTGGTCGCGCTCGCATCGAAGGTGCACGTGCTGGTCGAGCGGCCGCTGGCGCTCACGGCGCGGGGGATCGAGCGCATCATGGCGGCGGCGGCCCGCGCGGATCGCAAAGTCGTCGTCGCCAACAACCATCGCTTCCGCGCCGACGTGCAGGTGCTGAGCAGCTTTCTCCGCAACGGCGAGCTCGGCAAGCTCACCGGCGTGCGCGCGGGATCGTACACGCCGCAGCGGACCGAGCAGGGATGGCGCAATCGCCGCGCGGAGTCGGGTGGCGGCGCGTTCATGGAGTTTGGCTTCCCGCTGCTCGATCTCGCGCTGTGGCTCGCCGATTTCCCCGAGCCCGTACGCGTATCGGCATCGATGGATCGCGGCCGGGCAGCGTCCGCCGTCGAGGATGCGATGCTCGTGCAGCTCGAGTGCGTGCAAGGAAAGACATTTTCTTTCGATGTCAGCTGGAACTACGTGGGCCAGGAAGAGCGGTGGTGGTTCGACATCCTCGCGACGCGCGGCAGCGCTCGGCTCTCGCCGCTGCGTGTGGTGAAGGAGCTCAACGGCAAGCCGATGGACGTCACACCGAGCGGCGCGGCGGCGCGCGAGAGCGCGTTCATCCAATCGTACCGCGCCGAGCTCGCCCACTTTCTGGCCGTGGTGCGGGAAGAGGTCGAGTACGAGACGCCCGCGGACCAGGTAGTCGTTCACAAGGTTGCCGAGGCGATCTTCAAGGCGGCGGAAGAAGGAAAAGAGATTCGGCTGTGAGCGCAACGTGAGGCTGCGCAGCTGGAGACCGGCGCGCGCCGACGCCGTTCCGATCATCGCGTCGGCGGTGCTGTTTTCTCTTGCCTTCCCGCCGTTCCCGCTGCTCGTGCCGGTGCTGTTGTGTCTCGTGCCGCTCACCGTCGCGGTAGCGCGGCGTGCCGATGCCGGCGCGGCCACGCTGGAATCGGCGCGCATCGGATTCTGGTTCGGGCTCGCAGGATACGGGCTCAATCTCTACTGGATCGCGCTGGCGTTGGCGATCTACACGAAGCTCGCGATCGTCGGCTACATCGCGGCGCTCCTCGTGTTGGCGCCGGTGGTGAGCGCGGCGGCGGCGGCGCTGCACATCGCGCGCAGGC
>JALZAE010000046.1 GCA_030948535.1 Gemmatimonadota bacterium
ACGTTCGCGGCCGGGATGTTCGCGAGCACGCGGAAGAAGAGGACCAGGAGGATCGTGTTTACGATACGGCGCGCTGGACCGACCACAGTCGGGTCCTCGTACGCCAATCCGCGCCGCCGCCGACCGAAAATCATCGACCTCTCTCGATGAAGGACGAATGCCAGTTCGTCGGCGCCCTGCCCCACCGTCGCCACCGGCGGCCGAGACTAGATCACCTGGGAAATCGCCGGCAAAACGCGTCGCATACAGGGCAAATGACGTTCATCATAGATATGCGCGAGCGTGCCGCTCTTGTGCAATGCGCATCCTAGCCTCTCGTGTAATGCGGATCCTAGCCAACCCCGAGCGTTGCCTCGGAGCTGAGGGAGCATCGCAAAGCCCTACCTGTAGACGGCAAGGCGTCGGAATGAAAATCTCTGCGCACGCGCGGGTCGCGCGCGTGTGTTGCGTCACTCAACGAATGAGCCGCACGTGGAAGGAGAACACACGACTCGAGAGCACACGCCGAGCCGTGCTTCCGGATGTCGCGGATCTGTGAGCGCTCCGCCTCCTCAGGAGGCACCGCGGACGGAACCTCGAGACCCGCGGCTGTCGTCGTCGCAAGCTAGGGGTCGCCGCCCTCGATACGGACGACCCGCCTCGGGTGCCGTTCTTGACTGCGGAGCGGGTTGTAGTAATGTGAGCGACGATTCGACCCCGGAAAGCACGAGCGTGTAGCGCGTGCTCCGAGTCGGCGATGCGCTACGATAAGCCAAGCGCGAAGCCGACTGTGTTGAGCCGTTCGTCCGTCTGGACTCCCTGCGTGCACTGATGCGTGCTGAGGCTCGATACGGACTAGGATGGCGCCCGGAGGTGACCGCGTGACCGACCTCCTCGAGCACTTGACCACGACGCTGAGCGGCGCCTACACCGTCGAGCATGAGCTCTCCGGCGGCGGCATGAGCCGCGTGTTCGTGGCCGAGGAGACCGCCCTCGGCCGTCGCGTCGTGGTCAAGGTGCTTCCCCCCGAGTTCGGAGCGCAGGTCTCGAGCGACCGCTTTCGGCGCGAGGTTCAGGTCGTGGCCCGCCTGCAGCACCCGCACATCGTGCCCCTCTTGAGTGCCGGGGAGGCGGCGGGCGTCCTCTACTACACGATGCCGTTGATCGAGGGGGAATCGCTTCGCATGCGCCTCGCGCGGACCGGGGCGCTGCCGGTTGGGGAAGCCGCGCGCATCATGCGGGAGGTCTCGGACGCGGTGGCCTGTGCGCACGCGAGCGGGGTGATCCACCGCGATCTCACGCCGGGCAACATCCTTCTCGCGGGACACCACGCACTCGTTACGGACTTTGGCGTGGCCAAGGCGCTCACCGAGGCGACAGGCGGGACACTTCCATTGACGTCCGCTGGGATGGCGCTCGGGACGCCGGCCTACATGGCCCCCGAACAGGTCGCGGCCGATCCCACGGCGGACCACCGAGCCGATGTGTATGCGCTCGGTGTTGTCGCGTATGAGATGCTCGCCGGTCGACCGCCCTTTACCGCGTCAACGACGCAGGCGGTGCTTGCGGCCCACGCCACCAAGCTGCCCGAGCCGATCTCTGCGGTGCGACCGGCAGTGCCCGCCCCGCTCGCCGCCCTAGTCATGCGCTGCCTAGAAAAGCTGCCGGCGGACCGGCCCCAGTCGGCCGAGGCTGTCCGGGTGGAGCTGGAGAGCATGCCGTCGGCGAGCATGCCGCCAATAACGTCCGGGGGATCAGCCGACACGGCGTCCGGTGCAACGCTCGGCGTGGGCATGGACCTCGCCACGCGTTCGCGCTCGGCGTCCGTGGCTTCGACTGCGGCCGCGACCGAGGTTTCCGCGCGCGATCTCCGAGCCGGGTGGGCCGGCCAAGGCCCGATCACGGGACGGCGGGTGGCATGGGCCCTGGTAGTCCTCAGTGCGCTGCTGACGGTCGTCGTTGTCAGCAGGCGCTACGTGCAGCAGCACTTGCGCGAGTCGCCAAGCGTGACTGACCTACCCCGTGAGACGCAGCGAGTCGCTGTCGCACCGTTCGAAAACCGCACTGGTGACCCGTCACTCGACGCGCTCGGTGCCATGGCCGCCGATTGGATCACCCAAGGGCTCGCGGAGACGGGCCTGGTCGACGTTTTCGATGCGCGCCTCGCCGCTGGTGCCATTGGGCCCACGACAGCGTCTGGCACTCCCGAGGACCGTGCGGGCCTCGCTGCGCGCACCGGCGCCGCGCTCGTGGTCGGAGGTCGTATCTACCGGCGTGGCGATAGTCTCACCTTTAGCGCCGACATCACGGATGGCCGTACACAGCAGATAGTGCGCAGCGTGGCCCCAGTGACCGCAGACGCAAGGACGCGTACGCCAGGGTTAGAACCCCTGCGCCAACGCGTCATTGCGAGCCTCGCCACAATCGTCGATCCGGCGCTCAGTTCCTGGGCGCAGACCGCCAGTCAGCCGCCGAGCTATGCCGCCTACGATGCCTTCATGCAGGGATTCAGGCGGTGGCAGGAAGGCCAGTGGCGCGAGGCGCTGCCGCACCTCACGAAGGCGGCCGGACTGGACACTACGTTCACGCTACCCCTCGTCCTCGAAGCGATGATTTTCCGCCTCGTAGACGAGTGCCCACACGTGGACTCGATCAACCGCCTCCTCGCGCCGCGGCTCGACCGTCTGGCGCCGTTTGACCGTCTGATGCTCAAGCGAACGGTGCTGCGCTGCCGGGGAGATTTGGAGGGCGCGTATCTCGCCATGCGCGAGCTCGCCCGGCTGACGCCCCGCTCCGAGCTGTCCGCGTATCAGCTCGCTGCGGCGGCCTCGTGGGCGAACCACCCGCGAGAAACCGTGGCGATCTATACACGACTGGATGTAACGCGCGGCGCGCTCTCCGGCATAACAGGTTACGTCATCGGCTTCTACTGCGGAGCGCTGCACCGCGTTGGCGAGTATGATCGCGAGTTGGAGGTTGGTCGCCTAGCCCGGCAACGGCGCCCGAACGAGAAGGCCGGGCTGTACGGCGAAATAGAGGCCCTCGCCGCGCTCGGTCGTCTGAATGAGCTCGCGGAGCTTCTGGCCGCGCCCGACCGTACGGGCCCGGAGATGGCGGCTGCCGCGAGCGAGCTGGAGGTCCATGGCCACGCGAGTGCCGCGCCGGCGCTCTGGCAGCGCGTGGTTGCGTGGTATCGCCAACAGCCGGCGGAGGAGCAGGCACGCCCCGGGGCGCGCGTCAATCTCGCTCTCGCGCTCGATGCCTTGGGCCAATTGGCAGAGGCGCATGCCCTGCTCGAGCGAGTTGTTGCCGAGAACGCACGCAATCCACGCAATTTTCTCAGTCAGGCGCTGCTCGGAATGGTGGCGGCCCACCAAGGGCACCGCGAGGAGGCCGAGCGCATCGCAAGCGAGCTCGCCGCCAACCACGAGCCTCACGGGCAGCCGCCCGTTTCTTACGCACGGGCTGTGGTGGCCGCGGCACTAGGCAAGCGGGACGAGGCTGTGCGCCTGCTACGACAAGCCTTGGGTGAGGGGCTGGCGAACCAGGGCTTGGAAGAGGACCGGGAGCTCGCGTCCCTCCGAGCATATCCGCCGTTCACCGCACTGAGTGCACCGAAGGAGTAGAACAAGCGCCGCGCGCCCGGCGGGCAAGGAGAGGTCAACAATCAGAAGACACTCCCGCACAGAGGATTCTGAGCGAGACCAGCATGTTGCAGCATGATGCCAGGCCTTACATGCAGCATGACGCCACGCCTTACATAAACTAGCAATTGATCTGCGACGTCGCCGCTCCGCAGCGTGATTGCTCGGGTAGCGTACATCAGCACGCGACTCTAACGGCTATCGCACTGCTATCGGCGATCGCTCCTCTGTGCGGACCCCATCGCAAGGTGAGAGCAATACGTCGATAAGATTTCTGGAATGTGCGAACGATGCGATGCATGCGATGAAGAAAGGCTAGGTCACCGCGGCTGATTAGATGTCCAAATGCATAAATGTCCGCGAGGTCGGCGCACACGGAGCACATCATTGGCTTGTATTTCGAGCGCGCAACCCGTGAGCATGATACGGTCCGCACGACGAGATACACATCTCAGAACACCGCCCCGTTTCTCGTCGCGAGTGGATACCTGACAACGATGCGACGTTGTGAAGACGGAACGACGACCAAGCGCCCCGCCCTCGCAAGCGCGGCGCACGCGACACTCCTTCCCGAGGCGCGAGCGGAACCGACGCCAGCTGCGGCCGAGATTAAATCGCCAAGCCAGCTCGCAGGCCAAACTCGTCGCTAACGGGGCAATAGCGTCCAGATAGATATGCGCGTGCGTGCCGCTGTCATGCAATGCGCGTCCTGGCCAACGCGTGAGTTTCTTCAGTGCTGAGGCAAGAAATTCGCATCGCCACCGCGCTTACGGCAGAGGTCGGATCAAGGAAGCGCGGCGGGCGCGCGGTCGCATCGAGTCTGCCGCGTCACTCATTGAATGAGCCGAACGTCGAACGAGAACAGACGGCTCGAGAGCACACGGGCGAGCCGTGCCTCCGGATGCCGCGGATTGATGAGCGCATTCGTCTCCTCGGGAAGCACCGCGGACGGGACCACCAGAACGGCGGCGGTCATCGCGGCCAGCCACGCGTCGCCGCGCTCGATACACACGGGCGACCCCGCTTCAGTCCAGCCATCCGGCAGATCGGGGGCGTCAATGCGTTCGTGTGTGACTGCGTCGGGGAGAAAGAGCTCGAAGAGCTCGAGGTCGTCCGGCACGTCATCGGGGTCCACCCACACGAGCTTCTCGAGGACCGCGAGCGCGGCCGTCGACGACGTATACACGACGGGGCGGCCCGGCGAGTTCCAGCGTCCACCCCACAGCCGCGCACCTTCCCCGTCGAGCGCGGGATAGCGCGCATTCGCGATCCGCCAGAGATGCACGTCAGTCGAGTCGACGAACGTGGGGAGCGCGCAGCCCCTGGGGAGGAAGGTCCACGCCCAGAACCGCATCCGCGCGCGGAGCACGGAAGCGTCCTTGGGTGGTCACGCGACGATCCCGTGCGCGATGCGGCCTAGGGCCTGCTCAACGACCCGCGCGCCCGCTTCGCTCGAGAGGAGCTCCAGCGGGATCTGTCCGCCTAGCCCGCGATTGGACTTCCGCATCCACCGCTGTACCTTCTCGCTCGCGCCCAACGTATCCTCTGCCCAGGCGAACACACGCGCGACCCGCGCCAGCCGATCCGATTCGTCCGCTGTCAAGGGCTGCCCCCGCTGCTTGCGGAGGGCCAGGGTGCGCCGCGGAATCACGATCCGGAAGAGCTCTTCTGAGGAGAGCGCTCCACTATCGATCAGCGCCTCAGCCGCTTCCGCAGGAAGGCCGGCGCGCAAGGCCTCGACCCAGTCCAGATCCGTGCGAATCGGATGGCGCACGACGCCTGCACCGCCGAGTTGTCGAACGATCGCGGCGTTAGTCATGTCATCGAACCCCGAAATAGACGCCACGCGCTCTCAGATGCACGATGCGTGCACGCTTGCACAATAGTAGCGGCATGTATGCCAGAAATCAATTGGACGAACTCTGTCAAGCTGCCCGACGGCCCGGTTGTGACCGTGGGCGGTAGTAAGCGCTGTTGCCAGAATCTGCGACGGCCCACCACAGTAACAGGGCATGCTCCTATCTGGAGCAACATTCTGCTATGCCGCGACCAACGCGGTGCCGCGCTGATCGGCGATCGCCTGCCATGCGGTCGCATCGAGTGGCCATTGAGCACGCGTGAGCGCCAGGGCGTCCTCGATGTTATCGCTCCCCCACAAGATGCGATCTAAACCCCATCGCGGCAGCAAATCCCCGAGTCGACGCGCGTCGTCAGCCGGCGTGGTCGCCGTGAGAACGGCCGCCATGTCGGTCCAGACCCGTGAGGCGTACGGTGTATCGGGACCGCAAAGCGCGATCAACCGTTGGAAACACGCTTGCTGCTGCATCCCGAACCCGCCTGCGGCGGCAAGATGCGCGAGGCTGATCTGCAAAGTGTCGAACGGCATGATGATCTCGCGCACGAAACGCTCGGTGTCGTCCGGACCGTAGTTCGGCACCGCGCCGACGAGGATGTGCGCGACGATCGGCAATCGATGATGCGCGGCTCGTTCGACGACGCGTCGAACGGACGCGAGCTCTGCTGCCTGTCGTGTGTCCACGAGCGAGTTCCAGAGATGTAGTTTGAGTCCGCGCATTTTCTGCTCGGCGCAGCGATCAACTTCTTCAACCGCGTAGTCGCGTTTCGGATTCAGGCTCAGAAAGGGCATGAGACGCGTAGGAAATTGCGCGCACTCCGCTGCCGTAAAGTCGTTTTCGAACCGCACACGCGCGTACTCCGCTGTCTCCGAGGTGCGGGTGCCGTACGCGTCTGCCGCCATCTGGTAGGCCGTCGAGAGCACGAAGGCACGGCGAACCCCCACGGCGTCCATATGCCGAATCAACGTGGCGCCGTCAGCCGGCGACTCGCGCTGCGGTGGGCCGCCGGACACTGCGCGATAGGCGAGCAGCAGGCCGCTGGCAGAGTGAGCGTGCGCGTCGAGATAAGGTGACGCGAGGGTATGAGAGCGCTCCCGCAGTCTTCGAGCGGCATCGAGGACTCTCCCAGCGTGCGGCTGAGCCAACCCGAGCACGCGAGCAACGGCGAGCTTGGTGCTAAGCTCAACAAAATCGCGGCGCAGCATACACAACGGTCGCAGGGGGCGGGCTGGGCATCAAGTCCCGGCCGGGGGCGCTCGAACCCGTATCGCGGGAGCGAGCCGTACCGGCGTTCCAAAGCACTGCAAGGCAGACCCTGTGGAGGGCGGCCGAATGTGCCGGTCCGTACCCTGCGAGAGGCCAGCTTGCCCTCTTGTATCTAGCTCTGAACACAGTTTGCAGTCATGCTGATCGACGCGCCAGCTCGATGCGGTCTGGGTAGGGAACACCGTGCGTTAGCCGGAGCGGCGTGCCTGATCGTTCGTCGCACCAAGCCCGAACAGTTGCGGGGGCCGGCCACGCGCCGTGCCCGAATTCTCACAAGGACGGGCGCGACGCGACACTCCTCATGCTGGTGGAGGGCGCATGTTCGTGGGCATCGATGTCGCCACGGCCGAGCTGGTCGTCAGCATTCTGCTGTCCGCCGAGCGGTTCGCCGAGGTGAATGACGAGCGTGGCGTGCACACGCTCGTGGAGCGGCTCCGCAATGGCACGCCGGAGGAATGACGCTTACGACGGCTATTCGGCGCGCAGCGCCACGACTGGGTCTGCCCGTGCGGCGCGGAGCGCAGGAATCAGGCTGGCCAAGGTTGCGACGCCAAGCATCGTAGCCGCAACGGCTGCATACACGAGCGGATCGCGCGGCGAGACTCCGAAAAGCAGCGGCGCCAGGCGCCCAGCAGCGGCGAAAGTCAACACGGCGCCGAGCGCCACTCCGGCGCCGCCGAGCAGCGCGCCGCGTCGCACGACGAGCGATACCACGTCCCCTGGCTCGGCACCGAGGGCGATGCGGATCCCCACCTCGTGCGCGCGTTGCTCTGCGTCGTATGAGACGACGGCGTACGAGCCGACCGCGGCGAGAGTGAGCGCGAGCAGACCGAACGCGACGAACATGGTCGTGCCGAGTCGCCACGACTGCATCTGCTCCCCCACCAGCTCGGTGAATGGGCGGATCAGAACGAAGGATGCGCCGGGCATCTCCTTTTGCAGCGCGCGCCGGATGGCTTCCGCTTGCTGCGACGCGTCGCCGTGCGTGCGCACCACGAGCTCAGTCTGCTGCGGACGGCCGACCTGTGCGACCGGGAGGTAGTAGTAGAACTCGGAGTCATCGCTCAGCGAGGTGACCTTGACGTCGTCCGCGATCCCGACGACCGCAGCGCATGGCGCGGCGGTCGCGCGGCGGGAGCGCTTCCGGTCTCCGATCTTCATGCACTGCCCGAGCGCGTCCCGCCCGGGCCAAAGCATCGCGGCCAGCGATCGGCTCACCACCACGACCTCGGGCGCTCCGGCCACGTCGCCCACGTCCATGGCGCGGCCGCGCAGGATACGCGTGCCGATGGTCGCGAAGTAGTCGGGGGAGACGGCGGTGCGATAGATCTCGTGGAACCGGCGCCGCGTATCGGGCGCTGCTGCCGGGACGTCGAGATCACCGATCCACAATGCCCCGTCGAGCGGAAGGTCGATGGCGAGCGCTGCGCGGTCGACGCCGGGAAGACTGCGCGCCGTCGCGAGCAGTCGATCGCGCAGCAGGACGGCCTGTGCGCTATCGAGGCGCACGTCCCGCGTGCGGAGTGCCACCGTAAGCACCGGATCGACGTCGAAGCCGAGCCGCAAGTGCCGCGCGTTCGTCAGACTGCGCACGAAGAGGCCGGCGCCGACGAGCAGCGTGACCGACAGTGCGCCCTGGAGGACGAGCAGCATCGCGCGTGCGGGCGTCCGCTGTCTGCTCCCTTCGCGGACGCCGGCGCGAAGGTCATGCGCCAGGTCCACGCGGCGAGCCTGCCACGCCGCCGCCAACCCGGTGAGCAGGCCGGCAAAGAGCGCCGCGATGCCGACGAACACCACCGTGCGCGGATCCGACACGACCGGCGCACTGGCCGCCGTCGGAAGGAACGCTGCGCGCAGCGTCGCGCCGCCCCACTGCGCGAGGAGCAGCCCAGCAATGCCACCGAGCAGTGCGAGGAGCACGCTCTCGACCAGCAGCAATGACAGCAGCCGGCCGCGTCCGGCGCCGAGCGCGAGGCGGATAGCGATCTCACGGCGGCGGCGGAGAGCGCGCGCGAGCAGCAAATTGGTCACGTTCGCGGCGGCGATGAGCAGCACCAAAAGCGCCATTCCGCCCACGAGTGCGGCGACACGAGCCATGCTGGACTGGTTGGGTCCCCGTTCCTCGAGAATCGATGCCGCCACGGCGTATGGCTGATGCGCAAGCTTGCCGCCGGCCTCCTCCTCAACACTGCGGCGCAGCGCGTTCGTGAGCTCGGTGTCCGCTGCTGCCGCGGATACGACGGGAAGGCGCTCGACGAGCATCGACGCGAACGCCTGGGTGCGCGTGGTCCACCACGTTTCCCCGCTACGCGGTTCGGCGTCGGCCGCGGCGACCACGGAGAGCGGCACGTAGGCCACGGGCGGCTGCTCCGGCCAGAGCCCGACGAAGCTCCGCGGCGCGACGCCAATGATCGTGTATGCGGTGGGACCGATCTGTAGGGAAGTACCCAGCACGTCCAGACGACCGAGATAACGCCCTTGCCACGTGGCCCAGCTCAGCACGGCGACTGGCGCGCCTGTCGGCGGCGCGTCCTCACGCGCGCTGAAGTAGCGGCCAAGCGCCGGTGGTGCATCGAAGAACCCAAAGAAGCTCGAGCTCACTACACCGACCGGCAGCTCGCGCGCGTCACCGCCGGTGCCGACGACGAAGCTTCCCGCCGATGCGAGCGCGGCGCGCGCGAATGACCTCGTGCCCCCGACAAGATCCTGGAAGCGGCCAAAGGGTACGAGATCCATGAACAGCTCGCCGGCCCCGTCGGGCGTCGGGAAGGCGAGGTAGACGCGATGCATGCGCGCGGGATGGCGCAGCAGCGGCGGCGGCCGCAAGAGGAGCCGGTCGACGGTGGAGAAGATCGCGGCGTTGGCGCCGATGCCGAGCGCGAGCGTTGCGATTACCGCGGCCGAGAAGCCCGGAGTTCGCCGCAGCGCGCGCAGCGCGTAGCGGAGATCGGCGACGAGCTGGTGCCACCACCAACGCCGCTCGCGCCGCCGATTCACGCGCTCGCCAATCTCGTGTAGTCGGTGCCGCGTCGCTTCCACGTCGCCGAATTCCGCCACGGTGATTCGCCCCGCCTCATGGGGTGACAGACCGCGCGCCAGCAGCTCGGCCTCACGGGCCTCGAAGTGAAAGCGCAGCTCGTCGTCCACGTCGGCCGCGACATCGCTTTGCCAGAACCGGAGGTAGCGGCGCCAGCGTGGACCGGGGTTGAGTTGCGGCACATGTCTCTCGCGGTCAGGTGGGACGACGCATGGTCGTGAGCACGCCAGTCATACCTGCGACGTAGCGCTCCCACTGTGCGGTGGCCGCGCGCAGTTCGCGCCGGCCCGCAGCGGTGAGGTGGTAGAATTTCGCGCGCTTACCCTGCTCCGTATGTCCCCACTCGGATTCGACGGCGCCGCGTTCTTCGAGGCGGTAGAGGGACGTGTAGAGAGCTCCGTCAAGCACGCGAAAGGTCTCGGCCGAGGTCTGGCGGATCCAGCGCGCGATCCCATAGCCGTGGCTCGGCCCCCACGAGAGTGTCTTGAGCACCAGCACATCGAGGGTGCCGAGGAGGATGTCGAGTTCACGAGGATCGTCCGCCATGCGGCAACGATACCCTCAACGGTTGATACTATCAAGGGTTGAGGGTATCCGAACGTGAGCGCAGCGTTGCGCGTGGCGCGTGTCTAGCCGAACATCGCGCTTCGCGCAGAGAGAAGCTCGCAGGCTCTCTGATGCTAAGCTTGATCCGCGGCGTCGGCTTGTGACCACCCACTGCGGACAGCGGCAATCGGAGAAATGCTGCAAAGCGTCATCGATCGCTCGGCCGATCAACCTTCACTCCTGCAGTGAGAGCGAAGTTACCGACGACCGCTGTTGTCAGATCAGATCGCTAAGGGTGCGCGCCAACTCCCCACCGATGTCGGTACGATTGTCGTCGTAGCGCATGAGCGTGCGCGGATCGGCATGGCGGCTGAACCGCTGCGCCTCACGGAGCCCGACGCCAGCGTCTAGCAGCGCCGTGATGCCGGTGTGGCGGATGCCGTGCGGGCGAACAGGCGCTTCGATATCCGCCTGCTTCGCGAGCGCCACCAGCAGCCGCGCGACCCCCTCTCCTGTGAGCCGCTCCACCTTGTCGCGCATCCGCCCCCCCCGCCCTCTCCGGCCGGCGCCGGGATCAAGCGAGATGAAGAGAGGACCAGGCTCGTCGCCGCGCCGATCGATCCATCCCGTGAGCGCGCGCTGCGTTTTGGGCGGCAGTGTGAGGCGGTCGCGATCGGCACTTCCCTTCCCCTTCACAAGAACCGCGACCGGCGTGCGTCGATCAGAGCCAACTTCGACGTGCTCGAGATCGAGCGAGACGACTTCGTTGCGCCGGAGGGCGCGGTCGGCGAGTAGGCGGACGACCGCCACGTCACGCGCGGCCTTCATGGGGTCCTTCTGTCGCTCGGCCGCCTTTAGCATCGCACGAACGGCGGCGAGTCCGGGCCCTCGCGTATCGCGGTAGGCGCGCGCGCTCTCTGACGTGACGTTGAGCGCCCAGGGAATCACGTGCGCCCGGCCGAGAAACCGCACCACGCTCCGGATGGCCGCGAGGTGCCCGTTGATCGTCGCCGGCGATGCGTGCCGCTCGTCGCGGAGGTGCGCGCGGTACTGCTCGACGACGACGTGGGCGCGGGCCGAGCCGAGCTCCACGAGGACCGAGGGCAGCGCGTCGAGCCCGATCTCGAGCCATCGGGCGAGGACGTCGAGCTTGTAGCGGTACGTGCGGAGGGTGGTGCCAGCGTAGCGGGCGAAGAATCCGGCGAGCATTGCCTCGGGAACTGCGACCGGACCGGCTATCGGCCCATTTGTCAGCGTCGTGAGCACGATTGGGCCTCGTGCAGTACCGCTTGTTGCCCTCGGATCGCCGACCTGCTCTCCTCCACCCGGATTTTCCATGGGCTAGGATAGGTAACGTCCAGATGCGCGTCAAGGTTGGGAAAAGGCGCATTCTCCCAACCTCGCCAAAACGCGGAATTGCTTTATCGGATAAAGGTCTGCATATTCCGCAAGCGCAGCATTCCGAGGCGACTAGGTCGCCTGAGGTGCTGCAGCACTGCATTAGTACACTGCTTCCCGTCTGTCCCCGCTCCTGCGCACGGCAGCAAACTTTTTCCGGAAGTTGAGCGGCCTTTACCGGTGAACGCTGTCTCGCCGTCTCGAGCCCGATGACCGCACCTGAGTACGATCAGGTCGCGTTTGCGCGAACCCGTCCGCGACGCGCCGCGGCGCTGTCGACATCCTCACGTGCGGTTGGCGTGCATGTGGTCGACCTCGCGGTGCTGTACGCGGAACTTGATCGCGCCCCGGGTATCTCGCAAGCCGACATCGCGCGACGCTATCAGAAGAGTCAGGGCTACGTCTCCGTGTTATGTCGGCTCGGCGTCGCCCTAATCCCGCTTTTTCCGGACGAACGCGACGCGCTCCGCGTACCGCACTTCACGTTCAAGGCCGCGCAGCTCATCGTGACGCGCGCGCGCGGAGACGCGGGAGCGATCGTACGCGCAGCACAAAGTTTGGCGCAGTCGCGGCCGCGGCCGCGAAAGCGCCGCGGAGCGAGGTCGCGGTTTGGAGCCAGTGGACCAGCGCAGTGGGATCAGCCGTTGGCCGGAGCCGGGGACGACCTCGATCCGGTGCTGGGCTTCCCTTCCCCTCTCGCCGATACCTCCGACGAATTTGCGTATCGTTGGGATGAGGAGCTCGCGCGCCGTGATCCCAGAGCGGCACTCGCGGCTTATGAGGCCCATGTTGACGCCATGACCACCGTCGTCATCGCTCGGCTTCGTCGCGCTGCCGGTGCCACGGGCGAATCCCTAACGACTGCGAAAGCTCGCACGTTCGGAGATCCGGCGCTCGCCCTCGCTGCCGCCCAGGACCGCCTGCTACGCACGGACATTTCGCTTCGGGAACTCAATGATCGAGTCTCGGCGACCCTCAGAGCGCATCGCGCGAAGTTGGATGCGTTCCTCGAGCAGCGGGAGCACGCTCGGCGGAAAGCCGAGGAGGAGTAGCGCGGCTGGCGGGACGGCAAAAACAGCGTGGGCATCTTGCCAAATCCCACTCTTAACGTATCCGCTTAACGTCCGGCAGTGTCGGCTTCGGCACCCGCCACTCGTGCCTCACGACACGAGGTCGATGGTTCTTGCCTATACGCCACGGAATTGAGAGCACGCGGCTGGGGCCAAGCGACGCTAGTACGCTATGCCGCATAGCGCCAGTTCTGACGGGTGACC
>JALZAE010000077.1 GCA_030948535.1 Gemmatimonadota bacterium
ACGGTGAGCTGCAGTGTTCCGCCGGCGGCGAGCGTTGTTGCGGCTGCGGAGAGCGTGACCGTCGACACGGGCACGATACCTACCGAATCACTGCTGTGGCAGGCGCCGAGCGCGCCGGCGGCAGAGATCGCGATCAGTGCGGCGAATCGCGCGCGTTGAACGCGTGCCCAAAGCATCGAGGACCTAGACTGCTGCATTGATGTACTCTCCATAAGGTGGAAGCCGCCGCGAGTGGCGGCTATCCGCGTTCGCATGCGCGCATGGCGCGACAGCACCAGAAGGTGCTTCGCGAGTGATCGTCACCAATGCGAACGATTGGACTATCGTCGTTCGCACATATGCTAAACGGTCGAGACCCGCCAAGGGTAACGCGCGACACATGCAGGCCAGTGTTTTGTCAATAAATTCGCCGCCTCGGCATTAGAAGACGGCAACAATGGCCAGAGCGGCAGCGTCGGATGCGAACTTGGATGCAGCCGTAGAAACACAAAAACGAATCCAGCGCAGCCCCAAACAAGACAACAAAAGGCAGCCGTTTCTGCGGCTGCCTTTTCGTTCCTTTCCCTTGTAGTGTTGCGACAGCCGTAGTTGGCTTGTGTTGTTTCCGCCGCTCGTCAGTCGGCCCGCAGGGCCACACTTGGATCGACCCGCGCCGCGCGCATCCCCGGAATGAAGCTCGCGGCCAACGCGATCGCGATCAGCACGCTCCCCACCGCGCCGTACACGAGCGGATCTCTCGCCGACGTCTCGAACAAGAGTGGCGCGATCCATCGGCCGGCGAGCAGCGACACGCCCGCGCCGAGCACCACCGCGACCACCGCGACCTTCATTCCGTCCTGCACGACGATCCGCACCACATCCGTCGTCTGGGCGCCGAGCGCCACGCGCACCCCCATCTCGTGCATGCGCTGCGCGACGTTGTACGCGATGACGCTGTACAGTCCGACGGCGGCGACGAGCAGCGCCAGCCCGCCGAACACCGCGAACATGGTCGCGCCGAGCTGCCACGGGCGCATCTCCGGATTCACGATGTCGTCGAGCGGCGTCACCGTCACGTACGAGACACCGGGCATCAACTTCTGTAGCGCGCGCCGAACAGTCTCGGTCTGCGATGCCGCGTCCCCACGCGTACGAACGAAGAGGCCGCCTTCAGCGGGATTCTTCTGCTCGATCGGCAAATAGTAGTTGAGCCCGTGATCGTCCTTTCCGAGGCTGCCATGCTTGATGTCCTCGGCGATGCCGATCACGGCCGTGCAGGGCATCGTGTCCGCGCCGATTCGCACGCACTGTCCGATCGCGTCGCGGTCCTTCCACAAGGTCCTCGCCATCGATTGGCTCACCACCATTACCGGCGGGGCTCCGCTGCGATCGGCGGCGGTGAAGGAACGTCCGCGCACGATTCGTGTGCCCATCGTCTCGAAGTATTCCGGCGATCCCGCCTGCTGGGTGAAATCGCCAAGCTTGGTCGCCGAATCGATGCCGGCGACGAAGATGTCGTCTTCCATTGTCATGTAGAACGGCACGGTGACCGTTCGCGAGGCCTGCGCGACTTCGCGCAGCGCACGTGCCTGCTCGAGCAGCCGATTCTTGAGCTGCGTCCGTTCCGGCTTGCCGAGCTTCACACCGCGCATCTCGGCGTTGACCCACAATACTCTGCCCACGTCGTAACCCAACCGCACCGACTTCACGTTGTGCAGGCTGCGAACGAAGAGACCCGCCCCGACCAGCAGCACCACCGACAGCGCGCCCTGCATCACCAGCAACGCGGTGCGCAGCCGGGAGCGCGAGTGCGTTCCCTCGCGCGCGCCCGCCTTGAGCGTCGCCGCGAGATCGGAGCGGCCAGCCCGAAACGCCGGCGCGATGCCGGTCAGTAGGCCGGCCACGATCGTCGCGATGGCCGTGAAGCCCAGCACGCGCGGATCGCCGAATGAATTCGTCTGCTCGATGTTGGGCAGCAGCGACGCGCGCAGGATGCGGCCGCCCCACTGCGCAATCGCCATCCCGGCCACACCGCCGAGCATCGCCAGTAGCACGCTCTCGGTGAGCAGCTGGGCGAGTAGCCGCCCTCGGCTGATGCCGAGCGCGAGCCGAACCGCAATCTCGCGCCGCCGCCGCAACGCGCGCGCGAGCAGCAGATTGCCGACGTTGGCGCACGCGATGATCAGGACGATCGCCGCGACGCCGACGAGCCACGTTGCCACTTTGGTGTCTTGCCCCGGCCTCGGACCTCGCTCCTTCACGACCGGCGTCGCCAGCGCGTGCGGCTTCGACGCCTCGGCCGGCTCGGTGCGAGGAGCCATCGTGCGCTGCGCGGCGTAGCTGCGCAGATAGGCGTTTGTGAGATCGGCCGTGGCAACATCGGCCGTGACGCCCGGCTTGCGCCGCACGAGCATCTCCATCCAGCTCATGTTGTAGCTGTCGAAGTATCGCCGGTTGGCCGGTTGCCCGAAGTCGATCTCGGAAGCGATGCGCGTGATCGGAACGAACATCGCCGGCGGCGTGCTCGCCGTGCCGACGAATCCTTTTGGCGCCACGCCGATGATCGTGAGCTCCGACTGCCCGACGTGCAGGCGCGAGCCGAGCGCGCTCGCGCGCCCGCCATACTTCGATTGCCAGAACCCGTAGCCGAGGACGACGACCGGCGAGCCCTCGGGCACGCGATCTTCGTCATCGCCGAAGAATCGGCCGATGACCGGCTTTGCTCCGAAGATGCGCCAGTACCCGGCGCTCACCCCGCCGACCGTCAGCTCGCGTGCCTCGTCGCCGGTGCCGACGGCGGACTTCATGTGCCAGAAGGCCGCCGTCTCGGAGAAGGACTTTGACCACTTCGTGAGATCCTGGTAGCGCAGGTACTGCATGTTGCTCGCTGGAAATTCCTTTCCATCGAAGGTGCGCAGGAGGTAGACGCGATTCACCGCGTCGGGATTCGGTAGGAACGCCGGCGGACGGAAGAGGAGTTGGTCGACGATCCCGAACATCGTCGCGTTGGCGCCGATGCCAAGCCCCAGCGTGAGGACGACGGCCAGCGTGAAGCCGGGCTTCGTGCGGAGCCCGCGCGCCGCGTAGCGCAGGTCCTGGGCGATGCCGCTCAACCACTCGGTGCGCCGCTCTCGTCCGGCGCGCTCGCGGTCGAGCGATGTGAGCGACTCGCGCGTGCGTTGCACGTCCCCGAAGCGGCGCTCGGCTTCGCGGCGCGCATCTTCTGGGGACATTCCTGTGGCCATGAGATCCCTCACCGTCATGTCGAAGTGGAAGCGCAGCTCTTCCTCGACGCCGACTTCAACGTCGGCGGCGCCGCGGTCGATGCGGAAAAAGCGGCGAAAGCGTGGGCTGTGCATGCAGATCCCTCAGCTCGTTTGGAGCACCTTGAAGACGGCACGGGCATAGCGCGTCCACAATGCTTCCTGGCTGCGAAGCTGCCGGCGGCCGAGCGCGGTGAGCTGATAGAACTTGGCCTTGCGATTGTTCTCCGAGAGTCCCCACTCGCTGCGAACGAAGCTGCGATTCTCCATGCGGTGGAGCGCCGTGTAGAGCGCGCCCTCCTCGATCTGCAGATCGTCGTCCGTGGCCTGGCTCACCCAGCGCACGACGGCGTAGCCGTGCATCGGCCCCCAGGTGAGCGTTTTGAGAATCAGCAGGTCGAGCGTCCCTTTGAGCAGATCGAGATCGTTCGCGGCGGCCACGGCTTCCCCTGAGAGTTTGATGGGTATCGTACACGCGCGTCCGGCAACTGTCCAGACTCCCATCAGAGTTTCAGGGAAGCGGTGCCGGTGATTGTGGGACACCGTGCGCCGCGAAACCGTTGCTCAACGAGCGGATCGGAGTTCGAGACTCTTCACGGAGCAGGGCGCGGCCGTGCGAGGATCGATCGCACGCGATCTGTTTCTCTCCTCTCTGGCATCAGCAACGTCGTGCTCTCGGTGCCGAAGCTGTCGCCCGGATTACAGTTACGCGGTCGATCCGATGCGCGCACGCCTCTTGCTCAATTGCCGCGGTCCACGCTCTTATCCGCGACGGTGATCATGATGCTCGGCCGCAAGACAGCGCTCGCAGTCTCTATCTCCACGTTCATGCTCGGCGTCGCACCACTGACGCTCACCGCACAGCAGCCGCCGCCGAGCGGCCCGCCGCGCGATACGGTGCCGCCGCTGTTTGTCGCGCATGACCTCTACTACGCCGGCGCGTTCGTCGCGGGTACGGTGTTGATGTTCCCCGCCGACAAGGCGATCGCGAAGGAGCTGCAGCGCCCGGGCACACAAGCCAATCGCTTTCTGAGCCACCTCAGCACGGATTTCCGACTGTCGGCGCAGCCGGGCGCGCTCATCATCGGCGGTTCATTGTACGCGATCGGGCGCGTGGGGCACTTCGATCGCGTGGCGGATCTCGGGCTGCACGGCACAGAAGCGATTCTACTCGGCACCGGGATCAACTACGTGCTCAAGGGAGCACTCGGTCGCGCGCGGCCGTACGTCGTCGGCGACACGAATCCGCACAGCTTCAAGTTTGGCCGCGGATTCCAGAAGGGAAACGACTATCAGTCGCTGCCCAGCGGCCACACCATGGCGGGATTCGCGGCTGCGTCCGCGGTCACCGCGGAGACGGCGCGTTGGTGGCCCAACTCCACCTGGTACATCGCGCCCATCATGTACGGCGGCGCGACGATGATCGGCCTGTCGCGCATGTACAACAACGCGCATTGGGCGAGCGACGTGATCATGGGTGCGGGCGTTGGCACTTTCGCGGGCATCAAGGTCGTGCAGTACAACCATGCCCATCCCAACAATCGCCTCGATCGCATTCTCCTGTCGACCATCGTCGTGCCCAACGGGGAAGGGGGCGTCGTCGTTGCGTGGAGCATGGTGCCCTGACAGCGTGCCGGCGCCGCTACGG
The DNA here is from genome assembly GCA_030948535.1 of Gemmatimonadota bacterium. Taxonomy (GTDB): domain Bacteria; phylum Gemmatimonadota; class Gemmatimonadetes; order Gemmatimonadales; family Gemmatimonadaceae; genus JALZAE01. Next base: position 4,891 of record JALZAE010000077.1, read on the forward strand.
CGCCAGCGGTCCCATGCGCACCACCTCGAAGTCCGATCCGTGTAGGGCGGTCAGCGCGTGCAGCTCGTCGTCATCCCATCGCGGGTCGGGCGCGCCGCCAAGGAAAAAGCCGCTGCCGTTGTCCGCGACGAGCATGCCGTACTTCTTGAGCGCGGCGAGAATCACCTGCATCGACGACGAGTAGTGCGAGATGTCGAACGATGCCTTGAGCCGCACACGCATTCCCATCGGCGGAACGTTCACGCTCGAGTTGCTGCTCGCGTAGTGCCGTGCGGGCGCGACGTACTTGTTGCGCGTCGTCGGACAGGTGAAGCGCAGCGCGTGCAGTATCACGCGATAGATCTTCACTTCATCGTAGCGCACGAGGCCGGGCAAAATAGGAAGACCGGCCGCATCTGCCGAGGTCCATCCCGCCGGACGCTGCGCATTGCTGTTGAGATCGAACACCGCGCCGCTGCCCGCGGTCCAGCTCGCGCCGCCATTCACCGGATGCGCATCGAACAGCTCGTACAACTTCCAGTTGTCCCAATCGACGACGAGCACGTGCCGATCGCCGCTGCTGCTCGGCCCGCCTTCGATCGGCGCGCTCGGCGGAATCGGATATGGACCTGGATCGCTCTCACCCGCGTAGCCGAACGTGACCGGCACGCGGCCCTGCGAGCCGGCGACGATCGTGAAGGGAATTCCGTTCGGCGCGCCCGCGTACACCGTTCCAAAATCCGGATGCAGCGGGCTCGCCGCGCCGCAGCTCGCGATGAGATTCGCCGAGTTCGCGTCGACGGGAGACGCGGAGATGTCGGCGTTCCATTCGTTGTCGGCCGGAAAGAGCCGGCGAGCGCCGAGATCCTGACCGCCCGTTCCGGTCGCCGTGAACGCGACGGACTGCGCGCCCATGCGCGCCGCTGCCGCATTCGGTGGAGCGCCGGCGCCGAGTGTCCAGGAGGCCTGCGCGGTTCCCGATGCGGTCGTCACCGCGGACGCGCCGCCTAACGACCCGCCGCCGGTCGTCACGCTCCAAGTGATCGCCGCGCCGGACACCGCATTGCCGTATGCATCGGTGGCGCGAACGACGATCGGCGAAGCAACCGCCAACCCGACGGTCGCCACCTGCGCATCGCCGCTCACTTTCACGAGTTGGCTCGCGGCTCCCGCAACCGCTGTGGCGCTGAAGCGCGCCGGCGCGAGTGCGGCAACGGTGGCCGTCGCGCTCTGCGCTCCGGCGGTCGTGCCGAGCGTCCATGATGTCTGCGCCCGGCCCGACGCGTCGGTCGTGCCGCTAGTCGACGCCAACGATCCGCCGGCTGCGCCCCACGCGACCGTCGCGCCGGCGAGCGCGGCGCCCGATACATCGGTGACTTTCACGACCAACGGCGACGGCAGCGCCGATGCGACGGTCCCCTGTTGCGCATCACCGCTCACGACCTGTACGCCGGCCGCGCTGCGATTGGAAACGGTGAGCGCCATCGAGCCACTCGCTGTTCCACTCGTCGCCGTCACGGTGGCAGTTCCAACCGCGACCGCGCTGGCCATCCCCGACGCACTCACTCCAACGACGGCCGTTTTGCTGGAGCTCCACGACACACTCTGCCCCGTGACCGCCGCCCCCGCCTGATCGGTCAACACCGCCGTCATCTGTGCCACGTCGCCAATGAACATCGTTGACACCGGCGCCGAGACGACGATGTTCGCGACGGTGACGGTTTGTGTGGGAGCGTCGGTCGAATGGGAACAGGCGAAGAGACTGGGAGCCAGCACAGAGAGAAGTGTGCTGCGCCACACGTGGCGCGTGGTCAGGCAGCCAGATGCTCGCGCCGACCACACCCCACGCCCCACACCCCACACTCGCTTCACCACCATTTCCCTCTCCATGCTCCGTTGACGCTACTCTTGCTTCCGGAGCAACGCCGCGACGGTGACGTGCGTTACAACTGCCGCGAGATCGCGTGGTTGCGTATGTTAGCGGCACCATCACTCGCCCGAGGCGATGACATGAGCATTTCCCGCCGCAATTTCGTGCAGGTGATCGGCGCCGGCGCGGCAGGATCGCTGCTCGCACCCTTTGTGAGCGGGCGCGGGCTCGAGGCGATCAGCTTCGGCGATGCCGCGCCATCCCCGGGCGCGATACGGCTCGACAGCAATGAGAATCCAAATGGCCCCGGCGCCGTCGCGCTCGATGGCATCCGCGCGGCACTCAGCGAGTCGAACCGCTACCCGCGACAGTCGGTAGATGTCTTGCGCGACGCGCTGGCGAAGTCGTTCGGCATCGCCCCCGACAATCTCCTGATGGGATGCGGCTCGACGGACATTCTTCGCGCGGCCGTCTCTGCTTTCACCTCGCCGACGCGCGCCCTCGTGACCGCCGCGCCAAGCTTCGAGAATCCCGCGCAGGACGCCGAGCGAATTGGCTCACCGGTGCGCGCGGTGCCGGTGACCGGCGCACTCGCGTTGGATTTGGCGGCGATGCAGACCGCGGCATCGGGTGCCGGACTCGTCTACCTGTGTAATCCCAACAACCCGACCGCGACCGTGCATGGCGCCGACGCGGTGAAGGACTTCATCGCGCGTACACTGCGCGACGCGCCGGACGTGACGATTCTAGTCGATGAGGCGTACCACGAGTTCGTCGCCGATCCGACGTACGCGACGATGGTACCGCTGGCGCTGGAGAATCCGCGCGTGATCGTGGCGCGCACCTTTTCGAAGGTGTACGGCATGGCGGGCCTGCGTGTCGGCTACGCGATCGGCAAGCCCGAGTCACTGAAGATGATGGGACGGCACACGCTGCAGCTTGCCGTCAATCAACTTGGTGCCGCGGCGGCGCTCGCCGGACTCGGCGCCAAGGATCACATCGCGCGCGAGATCGTGCTGAACCGCGAGGCGCGCGAGTTCACACGCGGCGCCCTCTCGAGCGCCGGCTTCAATGTCGGCGTGTCGGACGCGAATTTCATCATGGTCGACGTTCGACGCGACCCGAGGGATTTTCGCGACGCTTGCAAGGCCGTCGGCGTGCTCGTTGGACGGCCCTTCCCGCCGCTCAAGTCCTGGGCGCGGATCTCCATCGGCACGATGGACGAAATGCGCGCGGCGGTGCCGCTGATGAGACGGGTGCTCGGCGTAGCCTGAGGGGCGGGCTGACCGCGCCCTAGTCGCGACTTCCTTCCCGCAATTCAAGGTTTCTACCTACCCGGCCGATCGTCTACTATGTTGAGTAGGGTGACGCTTGTCATCGGTCGTGGGCAGTCGTCCGACGCCCGAATGATGGGGTGTAGCTTAGTTGGCAAAGCGCCGGACTGTTAATCCGAAGATCGGTGGTTCGAGTCCACCCGCCCCAGTAGTCCTATCTTTGCGCCTCGCATGGCTTTCGCTGTGTGGGGCGCTTTGCATCCCGCCGCGGCTGCTGTAGTTCCGTCGTCGTTCCTGCTTTCAATCAGCCAGATTTTCGCTCGTGAAGTTTCACCGGCGAGGCCATCACCTCGAGCACCGCGTCATCGGTTACCTGCTGGTAAC
>JALZAE010000083.1 GCA_030948535.1 Gemmatimonadota bacterium
CCGCCGCGCAGTCGATCGAGGGGCGCGTGGCCGCCGCGCCGGATGGAATCGTGCGAATGAGCTACGCCACGCGCGCCGGCGTCTGCGGCGACGCGAGAGATGCGGTGGCGATGGGCAAGGCGCTCTACATCTGGCCGTCGATGGAATCGCATGGGACGTGGTCGGGCGTGCGGTGCGTGGCGGGACCCGCGCGCGTGGAATTTACGAAACGCGGCCGTGAGATCACGAGCGCCCGCACGCGCGTCGGCGGCACGTGGAGCTCGACGGACGAGCGCGTCACCGATCTCGGCGTCGTGCCGGCGCGCGAGGCTGGCGCCTATATGGTGTCGCTCGCCGGAATCGTGGAAGCGACGCGGCCCGCGCGCGAGATGCTGTTGGCGGCCGCGATCGCCGACAGTGGCGATGTCGCGCCCGCGATGTGGAAGTTGGCGCGCGACGCCGGCCGGCCGCGCGAGACGCGGCGGCGGGCGATCTTCTGGTATGGCACGCTCGGCGATGCGGGGGCGGCATCGAACCTGTCCGCGATGGCGCAGGATGCGAACGAAGATCGCGGCACGCGTGAGGCCGCCATCGGCGCGCTGTCGCAGATGGCGGACAACGCCGGCGTCACCGCGCTGATCTCGATCGCCAACAAGAGTGATGACGTCACGCTGCGCGGAAAGGCGGCGTTCTGGCTCGGCCAGAGCGACGATCCGCGCGGCCGCACGACGCTGCGCGCGATGATCACGTCGGACGACACGCCCGACAAGGTGAAAGAAGAGGCGATCTTCGCGCTTGGCCAGAACGATCCGCCGCCGGAGGACGTGCAGTTTCTCGAGCGCGCCTACAAGGGATTCACGAGCGAGAAGCTCAAGGAGAAAGTCTTTTTCTCGATTGCCCAGACCAAGGACGATCGCGGCATGCGCTGGCTGCTCGACGTCGGGCGCGACGCGAAGGAGTCGGTGCAGGCGCGCAACCAGGCGCTCTTCTGGGCCGGGCAGAGCGGCGTCTCGCTCGCGGATCTCACGAAGACCTACGACGCAATCGACGAGCGTCGGGTGAAGGAGCATCTGATCTTCGTGCTCTCGCAGCGCAGCGAGCCGGAGGCCGTCGACAAGCTCATGGCAATCGCGAGGACCGACGCCGATCGCGAGATGCGCAAGAAAGCGCTGTTCTGGCTCGGACAAAAGAACGATCCGCGTGTGACGAAGATGCTCACCGACATGATCTCGCGCTGAGCGGAGGAGGACAGATGATTCGACGCACGACTCTCATTGCGCTGGCCGCGTTGCCGGCGCTGATGCACTCGTTAGGCGCGCAGTCGCTCGAGACGCGCGTGCGTGCCGTCGGCGACGGCAGCGCGCAATTCCGCTTCGCGGCGCGGCCCGGCGTCTGCGGGGATGGTCACAGCTACATCGCGGCCGGCCGCACCACCTTCATGGGCAGCTCGATCAACTTCGGCCGCAACAACGATTGGCGCGCCGGATGCGTGCCCGGGCCGGTGCGCGTGGTGCTCAGCGTCCACGACGGCGCGGTGGACAACCTGCGAGCTTACGTCGGCCCCGATGCGCGCGGCGCGGACGCCGTCACCGACCTCGGCACCGTCTCCGACCGCGATGCATCGGCGTACCTGCTCGGGCTCGCCGCGCGGGGCCAGGGTCGCGTCGGAGAGCGGAGCATCCTTCCCGCCGTTCTCGCCGACAGCTCGACGCCGTGGCCGGCACTGTTCGCGATCGCCCGCGATTCGTCCGCGCGCCCCCGCCCGACGCGTGACGCCGCGTTCTTCTGGCTCAGCCGGGCGGCGTCGGCCGCCGTCAACAAGACCGACATCTTCGCCGACACGAACGATGAGGACGACGAGAGCGACGTCGCGAACTCGGCCGTCTTTGCGCTGTCACAGCTTCGCCACAAGGAAGGGATCGATCCGCTGATCGAAGTGGCGCGGACCAACAAGAATCCGCGGGTGCGGTCGCACGCTTTGTTTTGGTTGGGGCAGTCGAGAGAGGCGAAGGCGTTGGCGCTGTTTCAGGACCTGATCACCCGATAGGCGGACGATTCGCTCGAGCCCCGGGTGGCGTGAGGCGCGCCGCACGCCGCACGAGTTCACGGCGCGTAGTCAGGGTGAGAGCCGCGCGAGCTTCCACCCCTTCTCGTCGCGCGAATACAGGAGCCGGTCATGCAACCGGCTGCTCCTCCCCTGCCAAAACTCAATCTCCCGCGCCACCACGCGAAATCCCCCCCAGTAGTCGGGCAAGGGAATGTCGCCCGCTGAAAACTTGGCCGAGAGCTCCGCGTACCGCGAGTCGAGATCGTCGCGGTTGGGGATGACGCTGCTCTGGTGCGAGGTCCACGCCGCGATGCGGCTGCCCGGCGGCCGGCTGCGGAAGTACTCCTCCGACTCCTCGCGCGACACGCGCTCGACGCTTCCCGTGATGCGGACCTGGCGCTCGAGCTCGGGCCAATGAAAGACGAGCGCGGCGCTCGGATTCTCCGTGAGCTCGCGTCCCTTGCGGCTGCGATAGTCGGTGTAGAAACAGAATCCCCGCTCGTCGAATCCGCGCAGCAGCACCATGCGAGCCGATGGAGCGCCATCGCCCGAGGCCGTCGCGAGCGTCATGGCGTTCGGCTCAGGAAGCTTCGCGGCCAATGCCTGCTCGATCCACACCGAGAATTGCCGGAGCGGATTGGCGTCGGCGTCGCTCTCGGATAACGTCGACTTGGCGTAGTCGCGGCGGATCGAGTCGATGGGCATGCCGGATGTCCTCTATTTGTCTCTCGGGAAAACCCGGCGGCTCGCCGCGCGCCCGATGAAGCGCAGGCGATCGGGCCACGGCAGTCGTCCCAGGTTCGTCTTGATCACGCCTTTGGTGAAAAACGTCTTCCCCGAGTAATCGATCGCGACATCGACCACCACCGGCCGTCCCTCCGCCATGACGCGACCGGCGCGATCGAGCACGTCGCCGATCTCGGCGTTGCTGTTTAGCGGCAGACATTCGACGCCGAGTCCCGCGCAGAGCGGGGCGAGATCGTAGTCGGGTAGCACGCTGCAGGTCGCGCGATTCATCGCGGTCCGTTGAAATTGCGCGATCTGCGCCAGCTCACGATCGCGCAGCACGAACACGCCGATCGGCACGTGCTGGCTCGCCGCCGTGATCAACTCCATCCCGGTCATCAGAAAGGCGCCATCGCCGGCCAGCGCGATCACCGGCGACTCCGGCATGGCCAGCTTCGCGCCGATCGCGGCCGGCACCGCGTAGCCCATGCACGAGTAGTCCACCGGCGCGAGAAAGCGACCGGGTCCGTCGAGGCGCAGCGCTTCCATCGCGATGAACGTCCCGTTCCCGCTGTCGGTGGTGAAGACGGTGTTCGGGCCAAACTTCGCCTGCATCGCTTCGATCATCGCGTAGGGCGACACGCGCGGCTTGTCCGGATTCTCGGGCGTGGCGCGCCAGCCGTCGCGCACTTCCTTGTGTCCCGCCTTGATGCGGTCACGCAGTATCGGGTCTTTCGTGCGGGGAGAGATGCGCTCGAGCAGCGCGCCGACGAATGCGGCGGCGTCGGAGCGAACGGCGATGCGCGTCTGGTAGTTGCGGCCGATCACGCCTGGATCGATGTCGACGTGAATCAACGGCTCGGGGGGACGCAGACCGTAACTCCCCGTCGCGACCTCGCCGAAGCGGCAGCCGATGGCGAGCGTGAGATCACACTCGGCCGCGACGGCCCGCGCGAAGGGAGGCGCGGCGTCGCCGAAGCCTGGCCACAGCGACAGCGGATGCGATTCAGGAAAGACGCCTTTGCCCTGGAAGGTCGTCGCGACCGGCGCCTCGAGCTTTTCCGCCAATGTGACCAGGTCCTCGCGCGCGCCCGCGGCGCCGAGCCCGAGATAGAGGAGCGGACGCTCCGACTTACCGAGCATCGCCCGCACGCGGTCCAGCTCCTCCGTGTTCGCCATCGTGATCCCGCGCAGCGATTCGCCGGGCTCCTCGAAGCGCACGTCGTGCTTGAACAGATATTGATCGGCGGGAATTTCGATCATCACCGGACCCGGCGCCCCGTCGCGCGCGATGCGACAGGCCCGGCGGATGGTGTCGTAAATCTCCGCGCCCGTCTGCGGCCGGAACGCAGACTTGGTGATCGGCGCGACCATCGCCAACTGATCGATGTCGTGGAGCTGAAACGCACGCCCCGTGTCACGCCTGATGCCGCAGCCGAGCACGAGCATCGGAATGCAATCCATGTACGCTTCCGCGATACCCGACATCGCGTGTGTGAGTCCCGCGCCCGGCACCACGTTCACGCACGCCATCACCCCGCTCGCACGCCAAGCGGCGTCCGCCATGAAGCTCGCGCTCTGCTCGTCCGTCACCAGAATTGGACGAACAGTCTTCGATTCCGCGAGCGCATCGTACAGCTCGATGTTGTGCGTGCCTGGAATGCCGAACGTGAAGCGGATCCCTTCATCCTCCAGGGCCCGCACAACGATCTGCCCGCCGGTCATTTTCATCTATTCACATACCTGGAAGCTGAATCCAATACGAACTGTCGCGGTTATACGCGGATCACATGCGGATCACCTACTCTATGAACAAGAAAGAACGGCAAAACGATCCATGCAATAGAAGGCGGGGATTCGTGACTGCGTGACTCACCCTCCAAAAAGATCGCCGGCCTCCCTCCGAATCTGCTCGGCGACGCGATCGGCGAGGGCCATGATCGTCACGTATGGATTGATCTCGAGCGAGTCGGGGAAAAGGCTCGAGTCGGCGACGCGGAGCCAGGGCAGGCCGTGCACGCGGCCCCACGCATCGGTGACGGAGTCGCTCGCATCGCGTCCCATGCCGCACCCGCCCATGAGGTGCGCGGCGGACACGGAGATCGTGCCAGGCTTGAAGTGCTTGGCGTCGATGAGATAGTCCGCTTGCGCCGCGTCCGCTGCTTCGATCAATGGCGGATCGGCGGACGGCGCGTGCACGCGCACCGCGCCCGCCGCGAAAAAGATTCTTGCCGACGTGCGCGTCGCGGCGACGAGCGAGTCGATCACTCGCGGCGTAAAGGTGTAGTGCACGACCGGCTTCCCGCTCTTGTCGACGCTGATGCGATTCTCCGGAACGGCGTGATCGCACGCGAGCACCAGGATCATCTGCAAACGCGGAAAGGCGCGCATCAAGCGGCTATGCGCCGCGCCGAAGCCGGTCAGATTCTTCGCGGTGACGAATGGGAAGTACATGCACGTCTCGAGCACGAACCCCTCCTCCTCGGCGCGGTCGAGATAGAAGGATTTGGGATGCCCGACATCGTTCGTGATCTCTCGCGCGTGCTCGCCGACGAGGATGTGCGCCGGATGACAGGTGAAGCCGCGGCCGAGCGCGGGCAATCCCTTCGCGAATCCCGATCGCAGCATCAACGCGCTCGAGCCGACCGATCCGCCCGCGACGACGACCATCTTCGCGCGCACGAGATATTCGCCCGGCGCCCACGCGGACGGTCCACCCTTCTCGTTCGGCAGTGGCGCCGTGACGCGCACGTGCAGCGTCCGCTCTTCGCCGATGCGATCCACCTGCGCCCGAGTCACGACCTCGACTCCGTTGCGCTCGGCGTTCGGCAGCTGCACGCGATGCGTTCCCATCTTCGCCGCGTTCGGACAGCCGAGGTTGCACAGGCTCGACCCGAGGCAGCCGCGCACGTTGATCGGAAACTGCTCGGCGTGGTACCCCGCGCGCGTGCACCCTTCGACGAAGAGCGTGTTGTTCTCATTCAGCTCGGCGTCGGTGAGCAGATGGACGTCGTTCTGCGCTTTGAATGTCTCCGAGCGCGCGGCGATGTCGGCGTGCGTCAGTCCCGGGACATCCCAGTCTCGAATCACCCGCTCCGGGACGACGAGCGATGTGCCCGTGTACACCACGGTCGATCCGCCGTATGCGCGCCCGAATGCAAGGCTCATCGTACCATCGGCGGTGAGGAAGCCGCCGCCATCTTCGTAAAGTGCGCCGGCCATCTCGCGCTCGACGCCGGTGAACTCGTGCTCGGCCAGCTTCGGGCCCTGCTCGAGCACGAGGATGCGAACGCCGTCGCGCGTCATCGCGCTCAGCTCCTGCGCGACGGTTCCTCCGCCCGCGCCCGATCCGACGATGACGATGTCGTAGCTGCGCTCGATCACCTCGTGCAGTCCGCGCGCGCAAGCCAGCCGCGCGGCGACGCCCGGTAGCCCAGCGCCGCGCCGACCTCGCTCCGGCCGTAGTAGCCCATGTAGACGAGTGTGCGCAGTCCCCAGAATCCTCGGCGCAACAGCAGCGCGGGCGCGCTCTCGACGGCGGCGAGCATGCGCGCGCGCTGCGCATCGCTGAGCGACGAGAATGACCGCCCGTAACGAAGAATCGGCATCACGCTCAGCGCGCGGATGAACACGCGCAACTGGCGATGCATCGCCGCCGGCCGGCTGGCGAGGGCCTCTTCGATGATCGCCTCGACGGCGTCCCACTGCGATGCGTCGAGCAGCGCCGCTTCAGGAACGATCGAGGATGCGAGCGCGCGAAACTGCGCGCGGACTGGAGCGAGCACTGGTGACGTCACCCTCAATCCTCACTCGCTGCCGGAGCGTGTGCAAGATGATCGCGTGGCGGCGTCTCCTCTCCCGAGATCGCTGTTTTCCAACAACATCCGCGTAGATCGCGGAGGAGGTTGTCATGCATCGTCGAATGCTCACCGCGGTCGCAGCCGTCGTGATGCTGGTGAGTTGGACCGGCTGCAACGGTCCTCAAACGGGCGCGTCCGCGCCGCACGGTGGAAGCGTCGACACGGCGGCAAGTACATCGACCGTGGTCATGAACAAGCCTGTCGACGGGCAGCCCTCTCCGCAGCCCGTTCCCGCCGCGCCGCCGCCAAGGCTCGGCGCCGTGCTGGTCGAACAGCTCGCCCAGGGCCGTGCGACGATGGGCAGCGGCGGCAGCATCAGCGCTGATGTCGCCGCCGCCGGACCGGCCGAGCGGGAGATCATGACGGCGAACAACCTCATCGTGGTCGCTCAAGCGAAGAGTGAAGGCGACGAAAAAAAGTTCAAAGACGGCAGACTCTACCGCATGTCTCCCGGGCGACGCGATACCCCCGATGCGGACCCGCGCACGCTGGAACCGGCGACGCAGGGCTCCCTGCGCGCACGCGACGCCAAGGGCGATGAGATCGGCGAGTTCCCGCTCCGCCACACCGAGGTTACGGCGGAAGTGAGCGGCTACGTCGCGCGCACGCTCGTCGAGCAGCGCTACGAGAACAGCTTCACGCTGCCGATCGAAGCGGTCTACGTCTTTCCGCTGCCGGCGATGTCGGCCGTAAACGATTTCGTGATGCAGGTCGGCTCGCGCAAGATCGTCGGTATCGTGCGACCGCGCGCCGAAGCCGAGTTGATCTACCAGCAGGCGCGCGCCCGCGGCCAGACGGCGAGCCTGTTGAGTCAAGAGCGTCCAAACATCTTCACGCAGAACGTCGCCAACATCGAGCCCGGCGGCAGCGTGACGATCAGCATTACGTACTTCGAGCGTTTGGCGTATGCGCACGGCCAGTACGAGTACGTCTTTCCGATGGTCGTCGGCCCGCGCTATACCGGCGGCGGCACTCCGAACGTGCTGTTCACCGGCAGCGCGCCGGGCGGCGAGCGCGTGGGCGGCACTCCCGACGCCGGGCGCATCACGCCGCCGGTGTTGAAGCCTGGACAGCGCAGCGGTCATGACATCGGCGTCACCGTCAGCATCGATGCCGGCCTGCCCATCACCAAGCTGAGCGTGCCGACGCACAAGATCACGAGCGATGAATCATCGTCATCGCGGCGCGTGATCCATCTGGCGCAGGGCGATTCGATTCCGAATCGCGACTTCGTGCTTCGCTGGTCCGTCGCCGGGGCCGAGACGCAGTTCGGCGTGCTGGCGCACCGCGGCAAGTCTGGCGGCTACTTCACGCTGACCATGCAGCCGCCGCTCGCGCCGCGCGACGAGCAGGTGACGCCGCGCGAGGTCACCTTCATCGTCGACATCTCCGGCAGCATGTCCGGTCTGCCGCTCGAGACGGCGAAGAACGTCATCCGGCAGACGCTCGACCGCCTGCGTCCGGAGGACATGTTCAACCTCGTCTACTTCGAGAGCGGCAACGGCCAGCTGTTCGACCGCGCGCGTCCAAACACGCCAGAGAATATCGCCGCGGCGAAGAAGTGGCTCGACAACGCACAGGGCAGTGGCGGCACGGAGATGCTCGCCGGACTCCGCCGCGCGCTGCAGGCGCATCACGATCCGAAATATCTGCAGATGTACGTCTTCTGCACCGACGGCTTCATCGGCGACGAAGCGGGCGTGCTCCAAGCGGTAAAGGAAGAGCGCGGCGATGCACGCTTCTTCGGGTTTGGCATCGGCTCGAGCGTCAATCGTTACTTGATCGAGGGGATCGGCGAGCAGGGCGGCGGCACGTCGCGCATCGTCCTGCCCCGCGATTCGGTTGGCGTCGCGACAAGCGTGGAGCAGCTGTTCGACGCTATCGACTCCCCGGTGCTCGTCGATGTCGCGATGGACTGGAATGGTCTGCCCGTGGCCGATGTGTATCCGTCGAAGCTCGGCGATCTGTTCGCCGGCCAGACGATCAACGTCGTCGCGCGCTTCACCGGCGCGGCGCGTGGAACGGCGTACGTGACCGGTCGCGTCGGCGCGCGGCGCGTGCGCTATCCCGTGCGTGTCGAGCTTCCCGAGAACGAGCCCGCCAACTCGGCGCTCGCTCCGGTGTGGGCCCGCTATCGCATCGCCGATCTGTCGACGGCGATGCTCACCGCGGATTCGACGCATCAGCACGACATCGAGCGCCAGATCACGTCGCTCGCCGTCGAGCATCATCTGGTGAGTCAGTACACGTCGTTCGTCGCGGTCGATGAATCGCGCATCGTCGGCGACGGTAACCCGATGCGAATCGCGCAGCCCGTCGAGCTGCCCGAGGGTGTGAGCTACCGCGGCATCTTTGGCGAGGAGCCGCAAGGTCCGGCGGTCCGGATCGGCGCGTGGGGCATCACGCTACAGGGCACGGA
>JALZAE010000101.1 GCA_030948535.1 Gemmatimonadota bacterium
CTTCGCCCTATCCAAATACTCCCCCGTATTCGGGTTCACTCGAATCTTCACGCCACTCGGAATGAACTCGGGCACGTTCACTGTCACGCCATTCTCGAGCTTCGCCGGCTTGGACGATGCCGTCTTCGTCGCACTCCTCATGACCGGCGATGTCTCGACGATCGTGAGCTCCATCGAGTTCGGCAGATCGATCGCGATCGGTTTTCCCTGGTAGTACTCGGCCTGGATCTTCATCCCCCCCTGCATCCACTGCGCCGCGTCACCGAGCATCTCCTCATCCATCTCGAGCTGATCGAAATTTTCCGTGTTCATGAAGTGGTACGTGTCGCCGCCCTGATACAGAAATTCCAGATCGTGCGTCTCCAGCGCCGCGCGCTCGATGGAGTCGGCGGCGCGGAAACGATGCTCGAAGTTGGAGCCGGTGCGCAGGTTCTTCATCTTCGCCTGCACCATCGCCCGCAGGTTGCCCGGCGTGTGATGACGGAACTCCACGACGCGACAGGGATCGCCCTCGAACACGAGTACCATACCGCGGCGAATCTGAGTGGCGGGAAAAGCCATATGGTCTAGCCTTGAAAAAAAATGTCGAGCGTGAGACGTGAATGAGGCCCAATCGGCCGCAGCCTCTGAATTTAACCCGCGCGTACGTCTCAGGTCAACGCGAACCTTCACGCAACGCTGGTGCGAGCGTGCGCCAGACGTTGTCGGCAACTATTCGCTCGCCTTCCACGTTCGGGTGGATACCATCGTTCTGGTTTAGCGATGCGTTGCCGGCGACACCATTTAGCAGGAAAGGGATGAGCGTCGCGCCATTCTTTCGCGACAGGTCCACGAACGCTTCATGAAATGCCGACGTGTAGCGCGCGCCGAGATTGGGCGGCGCGTTCATCTCCGCCAGGAACAGCGCCGCGTGGGGCCACGCGTGCCTCACGCTATCGAGGATGGCGGTGATGTTGGCGCGCATCGAGTCGACGCCGAGTCCGCGGAGGCCGTCGTTGGCGCCCGTCTCCAGCACGAAGACGTCGACGGTGTCGCGCAGCACCCACGGAATCCGCCGCAGCGCGCCCGCCGACGTCTCGCCGCTGACACCGGCGTTGCGGACCGCATAGTTTAGTCCGAGGGAGTCGATGCGCTTGGCGATGAGCGCCGTAAATGCCTGATCCGCCTCGAGGCCGAGCCCAGCCGTGAGACTGGTTCCCATGAACACGATCTGCCGCTTTGCAGTCGTGCGAGCGGTCGGCACCGCGCCTGCTTCACCATCGGCCGCCGGGATCGCGGCCGTTTTTTTCTGACCGCCGCACGCGGTCGCCAACACTGACGCCGTCACCACGCTCGTCCACACGAATCGGTTCATCATGCTCGTTGCCAGAGAGTTGACCCAAACATATCAGAGCGGAGGCCATCCGCTCACCGTGCTCCGGGACGTGAGCTTCACCATCCCCGACGGCTCATTCATCGCGATCGTCGGGCCATCTGGGAGCGGCAAGACGACGTTGCTCGGCCTCCTCGCCGGACTTGATACACCGAGCGGCGGACGCGTGCTCCTCGATGGCGTCGACCTCACGGCGCTCGACGAAGACCAGCGCGCGAGACTGCGCGGCGAGAAAGTGGGGTTCGTCTTTCAGAGCTTTCAATTGATTCCGACGCTGACGGCGGCGGAGAATGTTCAAGTGCCCCTCGAGCTGCGCGGCGAGCGCAACGTCGCGGCGCGTGCACGCGAGCTGCTGACGCGCGTCGGGCTCGGCGATCGCACGCACCATTTTCCGTCGCAGCTCTCCGGCGGCGAGCAGCAGCGCGTCGCCATCGCCCGCGCGTTCGTCAACCGGCCGAAAGTGTTGTTCGCCGACGAGCCCACGGGCAATCTCGACACCGTCACCGGGGCACGCATCGTCGAGCTGCTCGAGGCGATCAACCGTGAATCGGGCACGACCATCGTGCTCGTCACTCACGATCTCGCGTTGGCGCGCCACGCACGCCGCATGATTCGGCTGAGCGATGGCGCCGTGGTCGAAGACACCGAGGCGGCGGCCGCATGACGGCGCCCGCGATTCCTCCCGCCGGCAACCGGTGGGCGTCCGTGCCGATGCTCGCCTGGCGTGAGAGCCGCAACTCGCGCAAGCGGCTCATCCTCTTCATGTCGGCGATCTCGATCGGCGTGGCCGCGTTGGTCGCCATCGATTCGTACTCGAACAACCTCACGCGCTCGGTGCACGAGCAGTCGCGCTCGCTCCTCGGCGGCGATCTCGCGGTGAACTCGCGACAGCAATATCAGGGCAGCGTCGACTCGCTCGTCGACACGCTGTCGCGCCACGGCATCAGCGTTGGAACCATGACCTCGTTCGCGTCGATGGCGAGCGTGCCGCGCGGATCGACGACGCGCCTCGTCCAAGTGCGGGCCGTCACGCCCGGCGTTCCCTTCTACGGAACCGTCGAGACGCAGCCCGCGGGAATGTACGCCTCACTGCATCGAGGGCCGAACATCCTCGTCGATCCGTCGCTTCTGTTTACCCTGGGAGCAAAGCTGGGGGACACCCTCACGCTCGGCTTCGCGCAGTTCACCATCATCGGCACACTGAAGAACGTGCCCGGCGACGTCGGCGTCGCGACCGCGCTCGGTCCGCGGGTCTACATCCCGGCGGAGTTTCTCGCCCAGACGCGCCTGCTCAGCTTCGGCAGCCGCGCCGACTACCAAGCTCTGCTCAAGCTGCCGGCCGGTGCCGACCCCAAGCCCGTCGTCGCCGCGCTGCGCAAGCACGCCGACTCCACCAAGGTTCGCGTGCGCACCGTCGAGCAGACCGAGCGCAATCTCACCAACGACATTCGCAACCTCGACCGCTATCTCGGGCTCGTCGGTCTCGTCGCGCTGTTGCTCGGCGGCATCGGTGTGGCGAGCGCGATCTTCGCGTACGTCGCCGAAAAGGTCGACACCGTCGCCACGCTGCGATGCGTCGGCGCGACGAGCGGACAAGTGCTCGGCATCTATCTGATTGAGGCCGCCGCGCTCGGCCTCATCGGCGCGGGGATCGGCGTGGTGCTCGGTGCCATCGTGCAGTTTGCGCTGCCGCACGTGATCGGCGGATTTCTGCCGCTCGACGTGACGATTCGCCTCGAGCCGATCGCGCTGCTCACCGGACTCGCCGTCGGCGTGTGGGTGTCGACGATGTTCGCCCTCGGTCCGCTGCTCTCGCTGCGGCTCGTGTCGCCGCTGCAGGCAATCCGCCGGCAGCTGGTGCCGGTCGCGCTGCGACGCCGCTGGCTCGATCCGGCGCGCATCCTGGCCAGTGCGGTGCTCGCCGCCAGCATCGTGACGATCGCCGTCAGCCGGGCGGGCCGCTTGCGCGACGGACTGGGGATGAGCGCCGCCATCGCTATCGCCATTCTCGTGCTGTGGCTGAGCGCTGCCGGCGTGTCGTGGCTCGCGCGGCGCATCCTACGGGAGCATTGGCCCTTCGTCGTCCGGCAGGGCGTCGCCAATCTGTATCGTCCGGCCAATCAAACGCGCGCCGTGATCCTCTCCCTCGGCTTCGGCGCGTTCCTCATCAGCACGCTCTATCTCGTGCAGACGAATCTGCTCAGCCAGCTCGCGGTGAGCAGCGCCGCGTCCAAGGCCAATCTCGTCTTCTTCGACGTGCAGGAAGATCAGATCGGCGGCCTCGACTCGATCGTGCGTGCCGAGCGCGCACCGATCGTTCAGCAGATCCCGATCGTCCCGATGCGCATCGGATCGCTCGGCGGGCGCGTGTCCGCCGAATTGAACAAGGGACGCGGCACGTCGTGGGCACTGCGGCGCGAATACCGCTCGAGCTACCGCGACACGCTCGGCGCATCGGAGAAGATCATCGCGGGCACCTGGTTCTCGAAGAAGACGCTGCCCGAGGGATTCTTCGAGGTGTCGATCGACGACAACGTCGCGCAGGAGCTCAGACTCAAGCTCGGCGACACCGTGACGTGGGACGTGCAGGGCGTGCGCGTGCCCACGATCGTGACGAGTCTGCGCCAGGTGAACTGGGCGCGCTTCGAGCCAAATTTCTTCGTCATCTTTCCGCGCGCGGCGCTCGAGCACGCGCCGAAGTCGTTCGTGCTGTTGACCAACGCGACGACTCCGGAGCAGCGCGGCCGCCTGCAGCGCGCAGCCGTCGATCACTATCCGAATGCATCGAGCATCGATCTCTCCGTGGTGCAAGAGACGATCAGCCGCATCCTCAACAAAGTCTCGCTGGCGATCCGTTTCATGGCGCTCTTCAGCCTGGCGACCGGAGCGATGGTGTTGTTCAGCGCCGTCGCCGCATCGCGACGACAGCGCGTGCGCGAGGGCGTGTTGCTCAAGACGCTCGGCGCGACGAAAGCGCAGATCGGGCGCATCATGCTCGCCGAATACGCCGTGCTCGGGGCGCTTGGCAGCGCGACCGGAATGTTGCTCTCGATCGGCGGAGCATGGGCGACGATGCACTTCATCTTCGAGGCCGCGTTCCGCCCGGCCCTCGGGCCGATCGCTCTGCTCACTGTCGGCATGATGATGCTCACGATCATCATTGGGGTACTCGGCTCCCGCGATGTGTTTCGCGAGACGCCGATGGCCGCGTTGAGAGAAGCTTAAAGGCTGGGGCCTCGTGGTCTGGGGCTGGGCCCCGAACTAACCTTCGCGCCTGATCCCTATGGCTTCTTGGGGAAAGAATCCTTCGGCACGCTGGGTTCTGCCTTCGGATTTCGCACCTTGAACGAGCGGCCGTCCGGGAGCTTGATCCGCGTGAAGCCCGAGTCGGTCTGCGTGATCGACCCCTTCGGCGTCGTGTCGCTAATCACGGTTGGCTTCGCGGTCGCCGGCGAGTGACGGGTCGAGGTATCGGCACGCGCGATGGCTCGGCTGCGTGTGTTGCGTGATGTCGTGTCGCGCAGCACGGTATCGCGCCGCGTGGCGTCACGCTTCATCGTATCCGGCGACGCGATGCGCGCCGCTACGCTGTCCGCCGCGGCATCGTTCTTCGGCCGGCACCCGACTGCGAGAACGATCACCGACAACCACACGAGCTCTTGCTTCATTGTTACTCCTCCCAAAAAAGAAAAAGGCCAGGGGTTTAGCGCCGATGCAGATTCGGCGCCCGACCCCCAGCCCCCAACCCCAGCCCCGGCGTCGCCCCGCTATTGAACCCTCATTACATACACCCTTCCGTTCAATCCGACGATCGGTCCTGAGGCCAGCTGATTGAGCAGAGAGAACGACCAAGAGGGTGAGGTTCCCGAAGTGCCGTCCAACCGGAAGTATTGGCCCGATCCAGAGCGATACGCAGCCGCGATGGGCACCATCGCCGAAGAGAAGTTGATCACCGGAAGCGGATAGTTGTGATCGGTGCTCGAGAGATCCCCGGCCACGCCCTTCTGCGCCGAGCGCATGTCGTAGCTCTTGTACGAGTACTTCGCGCCGAGCCCGGGAATGGGATCATGGTCGGCATAGTTGGCGAGCATCCAGCCGACGACGATCGAGTCGAAGGGGACGCCCGCATTTCCGGAGAGGTTCGCCACGCTCGTATCAGGGCCGTGGACCATGCGCCGCGTGAACTCGGCCACGTCGCCACCGACGGAATACTGGTCGGCGGTGTACCGCAGGATCGACCAGGCCGCGCCACGGAACGCGAGGGACGGGCCGGCGCGCTCACTGTTGGGCCCGACGGCTTCGGGGGTCTGCAAGAAGCTCCGGAAGCGGAACATGTTCTGGAAGAAGAACGCGTTGTAATCGTCGAAGT
The DNA here is from genome assembly GCA_030948535.1 of Gemmatimonadota bacterium. Classification (GTDB taxonomy): domain Bacteria; phylum Gemmatimonadota; class Gemmatimonadetes; order Gemmatimonadales; family Gemmatimonadaceae; genus JALZAE01. The sequence continues at coordinate 5,742 of JALZAE010000101.1, forward strand.
TCGACGAGATGTCCGCGTACGTCATCGTCTGCATATCGGTGAACCCCTTCTCCGCGCGGCCGACCAGATCCTCGGCAAAGTGCGCCATCGCCTCGTCGAGCCACGTCGCTTCGGTGAACACCGTCGGCGACGGCAGACGGTACCCCGAGTTGATCATATGCTGGAACTCGTGCGCGATCGTGCCGCGGGTAATGCGCCGAACGAACGCCACGGAGAAAGTATTGCCGTGCGCGGCGGTCGGATCCGGCGCCAGCATGTAGAAGATCTCGGCGAGGTTGCTCTGCGCGCACGCGGGCAGCGCGGCCGTGGCGGTATGCGGAAAGAAATCTCCGATCCAGAAGTATCCGCCCACGAATCCGTTGGAGCCGGCGGGCGATAGGTCGTTCACTTTCGGCGTCACCAGAATGAAGACCTGACCATCGCCGTTGATGTCGGTCTCCGGTCCGAAATGCGCGATGTCGGTCGGATAGATCTTCGAGTCGAATTCCGTGGAGAGGGACGCGTAGTCCGCGGCGGTGAATCCGTTCGGGGGTACTCCCGGATCCTCGAGCAGGACGCCATGGGTCCCGACCGCTTTCACGACCGCGTTGACCGTCGTGAAGTTGTTGCACAGGTTGCTCGCGCCCGGCACACGAATGGGAAGCACCTGGCCCACCGTGTAGGCGAGCCGAGGCATCGTCGGCGTTCCCACGATATTCGGATGCATCATCGTGCGCAGCGCGCCGGAATTGCCCGAGCGCTTGGCGGCGACGACGAGGCGTTGACCCTCGGCCCGAATCAGCGCGTGATGCGCCTCGTTCGGCGAGACGGGAGCTTGCGTGCGATTCGCGGCCGAGGAGCCGGCGACGCGATTGAATCCGAAACCACCGAGCGGCGCGAGATCGCCCACGGTCGTCTGAATCGAATAGTTCTCGACGACCGGCGGCTGTCCGCTGCCCGTATCATCAAGCCCGCTGGCATTGGCGGCGACGAAGACGTAGTCGCGCACCGTCGTTCCCGCCGCGAGCTGAATGCATGCGAGCTGCGCGGGATTGGCGACCACCTTCACCTGCCCGACCGAGAGCGTGAGGGGCGTCGCGTTCGGCGCGACCGGCACGTTCGTCCGCTGCGCGCTGAAGCCGGCAGTGGAAACGGCGACGGTCTTGCGCGCGGCCGGCACGCAACCGAGATCCGGAACCGTGATCGTGAGCTGTGTCGCGGAGGCACTCGTGACCGTGGCGGCCTTGCCATCGACGGTGACCGCATTGCCAGCGGCGGCGGTCGCAAAATTGGTTCCGGTGATCGTGGCCGAAGAGCCGACCTGGAGCACCGCGGGCGTCACTCCGCTGATGGTGATCGGCGTGCCCGAGACGATCGTCGCCTGTAGTTGGCCCGTGACTCCCTCGACCGTCGCGATGATGTTGGCCGTTCCGGCGCCCACACCGGTCACGTTGGTCGTTGCGCCGGTCGCCGGGCTGACGGTAGCCTTGCTGACGTCGGACGACGACCAATTGATCGTGCGTCCAGTTAGCACGTTGCCACTCGCATCGCGCGCCTGCGCCGAGAACACCACGGATGCGCCGATACCGATCGTGGTCGCCGGTGCAGAAACCGCCACTGACGCCACAGGCTCGAGGGTGACAGTCACCGGTTTGAGGCCTTCCTTGCCATCGGTCGTCGCTTTGATATTCGCCGTCCCGACACCAACCCCGCTGACACCGCCGACCGAGTTTACTGTCGCCACGGCGTTGTTGTCCGAACTCCAACTGAAGGTCCGCTGAAGCGCCGTTCCGTTCGAACCATTCGCCGTGCCGGTCAGCTGAATCACCGAGCCGACGGTGACGGTGCTGGCTCCGTTGACCGTGACGCTGGCGACCGTGACCGGCGGCGTGCCGCCGTCGCCACCACCGCAAGCGCTGAGTACAGCCGCAAATGTGAGCACGAGAACTTTGCGCATGCGTTATCCGAGGGGATGAGTGAGCGACAGCGGCCTACTTGTAAGGCGGCCGTCGTGAGTCGAGTGAGCTACAATCGCCGACGTCGATTCGATGCCGTTGGAACCGGATCAAACAAATGTAGTCGAGCCTTCCCCAGGCCTCTACCACTAAATTTGGAGGATGGCGGGCCGTCGCAGACCTATTTTCCCGCCGGGGACTCGATCTTCCAGAAGTCGATGCCGCCTGCCTGCTGCCCCACATCGACCGTCGCCACCGTCTTGAGCCGGACCAGGTCGATCATCTCCACCGTGCCGGGCTGGCTACCGATCCCTTCCACTGAGATGAAGACATAGCGATCGTCGGGCGACACGACCGCGCCATGCACGACCTTTCGCTTTGTCGGGATGCGCGCCAGCTCCTTGCCGCTCGCGATGTCGATCACCGACACCGACTGCCCGCGCTTGTTCGTGCCGATCAACTTCGTGCCGTCGTGCGTCACGGCCAGATTGTAGACGCCATCGCCCGCCGGGATACGCCGGGTCAGCGTCCAGGTCGCCACGTCCACCTCGGCAATGTCGCTCGACTTGTTGCAAGCCACAAAGACTTTCTTTCCGTCCGCGGACGGCTGCGCCCAAGTCGGCGAGCAGCTCACGTCGCCGGGCTTCGGCGCCTCCATGCCGTGACCGCCCATGTCGGCGTGGGCGTCGCGAGTCATTCCGCCGACTTTCGGCGCGCCGGCCATGCCGTGCTCGCTGCCCTTCTTCAACATGAAGTGGCGGGCGACGCCGAAGGTCCGGGTATCGATCTCGGCGATCATGTCATCCATCATGCAGGCGGAGTACTGCTTGGTGCCCTGCACGTTGAGGCGAGAGCCGTGCGGCATCGTGCATGTAGTCACGCGCGCGACCTCGAGCATCGCGTCCGTCGCCACGATCGAAACGGACGACGGAACCATGTCGCCGTGCAGGTTGAAGTTCACCACATAGATGAACTCGCCATCGGGGGTGACCTGCGCCGTGGCCGGAAAATTCCCCAGCTCGACGCGCCCCAGAAGCGAATCGGTCCCGGCGACGTACTTCCAAAGCGAGCCATACGGCGTGCCATGGGCCGTGGAGACGTAGAAATATTTTCCGTCCGGGGACACGGCGAGGCCGTGCGGCCCGTCGACATCGGCCGGCATGAGACCCGTGATGAACTCCTTGTCGATCTTTGCGCCCTTGGGTCCGAAGCGCAGCAGCGCGATCTTGTCGGTCGCCTCGGACGCGACGTAGACGAGATAGTCTTTGTCAGGCAGCGGCGCGGCCGCGGGCGCCTGCGCGCGCGCGACGGCCGCGCCGAGCGCGAGACAGGCGATGATGGTTTGTTTGAGGCGCATGGCGGGGGAAGAGGATGAACCAACGCAGCATGACGATCATCTTCCACCCGACAAACCGCAAGCCGTTCCGGCCAACGGGCATGAATCGTCACTCGCGGTGAACGCTTGCTAAGGGAAACGGAGCCATGATACTTCCCCGCTGGACGGGCCATCACCCTTTGCCCATCTCGTGTCGCACCTTCTAGCGATCGCGTCGCCGAATGTCTGGTCCGATCTCTGGGCCTACGTCACCCTCGGAGCCACGAGCATCATCACCGAAGAGATCGCGCCGGTCGTCGCGGGCTTCGCCGCGCACGAGCATCGGCTCGATCTGATCTCGGTCGCGATCTCGTGCTGGCTCGGCACCTGGGGCGCGGCGATCGGTCTGTATGGCATCGGCCGCTGGCGGACACGGCGGTTGATGGCGCGATTCCCACGAGTGCGCCGCGCGCTCAAGCGGCTACTCGGCGCCGTGCGACGAAGCCCGTGGCGCGCCGCGCTCGCCGTGCGCTACGCCTTCGGCGCCCGCCTGACGCTTCCGATCGCCTGCGGCGTCGCTCGCTCACACTTCATCCCGTACGTGATCGGCAGCGGCATCAGCTGCCTCACCTGGTCGATCTTGTTCACCGTGCTCGGCTGGGCGTTCGGCGAGACAGCGGTCCTTTTGTTCGATCGGGTGAAGCGCTACGAGCTGCCGATCGGACTCGCGCTCGCGGTCGTCATCGCCGTCATCGTGCTGATCGTCCAACAGCGATCGCGGAAAAAAACGGCGGACCAGCTGATCGCGGGGCGACTGATACGTCCTGAGGAGTGAGAGCGGGTGTGGGGTGTGGGGTGTTGGGAGTGGTGAGTGGTTAGCTCGGGCTACTGCGCCAACGTTGACGCATGGCCGTCGATCGCGTCGACGCGGGTGAGAAACTCATCGAGGATGTTCTGAAACTCGTGAGGCTGATCGATCTGTGGCCAATGTCCAGTGCCGGCGATCGTGACGTGCGGCAGCGACGGAAAGAGCCGGTGCAGGCTGACGGGCGTCTCGTTGAACCGCGTGATGATGGCTAGCGTTGGGCCGTTGTAAGACTCGAGCGCCGGCAGCGGATCGTAATCGCGGAGCGCGGTCGGCACGCCGACCACGGTCGATTGCTTGGTCGATCGCAGGTCCGCGAGCACGCGCTCTTTCGCGGCATCGGATGCGCCGGCGAGAATGACATTCCAGTACGCCTCGATCGTCTTGCCGTAGGCGTCGGAGGCGAGCGTCTCGAGAAGCGCATCCGTCTGCTCGCCGGGAACGCGGCTAGAGTCGCCGGCCGGATCGACGAGGACGAGGCCGGCGATGCGGGCCGGATTTCTGAGCACGAGGGCGAGTCCCATGATGGCACCCGCGCTATGTGCGACGAGCGCGAATTCCTCGAGGCCGAACGCGTCGATGGCCTGCTCGATTTCCTCGGCCACGGCGGCCGGGTCGAAATTCGTGTCGGTCGCGGTGGCGGATTTTCCGTGTCCGCGCCAATCGATCGCGATCGCGCGTCGCGTCGAGCGGAGATGCGCAAGCGTCTCGTGCCACTGCGTCGTATTGCCGGCCAGCGAGTGGAGACACACCACCGGCGTCGCGTCGCCGCCGCCACCATCATCCGCGTACAACGGTGATGACATCGCGCTCCCTAGGCCGGAATCTCGACGGTTGCCTTTCGCTCCAGCTTGCCCCATCCCACCACGCGTCCCTTCATCGCGGCGATGATGCTCTTCACCACCACCCAGTACATCACCTGCCGGTAGACGTATCGCTGCGTGAAGACCAACAGCGTCAGACGACGATCTTCACCTGCCTCCATCAGAAACGCGATCACGCTGGCGAGCCAGTCGACCAACAGGAAAATCGCGTAGAGAATAATGACCTGCTCGAGGCTGGTCATCGCATACGTGCCGCCGTGCTGCACATAGATCCAGTACACCGACACGATGCTCCACAAAAAAAGGAAATCGGCCAGCGGCCCGAGCGCGGTCAGCACGAGCTGAAACAGAATCGTATTCGGCAGCGCGACGAATCCCAGCGAGCCGTAGCGACGGTTGAAGAGCACGTCCTTGTGCTTCCACACGCACTGCAGCGTGCCGAACGACCAACGGAAGCGCTGCTTGGCCAACTCGCGCAGCGTCGCCGGCGCTTCCGTGTAGCCGATGGCTTCGTCGGCGTAGGCAATGGAGTAGCCGTTGCGGCGGATCGCCAACGTCAGATCCTGATCCTCGGCGAGCGTGTCATCGCTGAAGCCGCCGGCTTGCACGACAAGCGTCTTCCGCCACGCGCCGACCGCGCCGGGTACGACGGTGATCGAGTTGAGTAACGAGAAGGCGCGCCGGTCGAGGTTCTGGCTGATGACGTACTCGAGCGCCTGCCACCGCGTGACCATGTTGACGCGATTCCCCACCTTCGCGTTCCCGGCAACCGCGCCGACCTTCGGATCCTGCAGCGGCGCGACGAGCTCGGCGACGGTGTTCGGCACGAAGAGCGTGTCGGCGTCGAGGCAGATGATGATCTCACCCTTCGCGCGCTCGAGGCCGTAGTTGAGCGCGCTCGCCTTGCCGCCGTTCGGCTTGCGGTAGATCGCCACGCGCGGGTGCTGCCCATACGCCGTGCGCGCGACCTCGAACGTTCCATCGGGCGACCCGTCGTCCACCACCACGATCTCGATCTCGCTCGGATATTCCTGCGCGAGCAACGTCTCGATGGTGCGGTTGATGACTTTCTCTTCGTTGTACGCCGGCACGATGATGCACACCGGCGGCGCGTAGCCGATTGGCGCGTCGACGTCCTGGTGGCGCCTAATGCGCTGTACGATCGCCAGCGCCAAAATCACCACCAGCCGGCCGACGCCGAGAATCACGGCAAGGAGAAAGAACCAGTGCAGCAGCCACTCCGAGAAGCCGAGCAGCCCGTACGCGGCGAACTCGGCGCCGCGGGCGAAGGCGCTCCGGGCCGGCAGCGGCGGCATCGACGCTTCGCGTGAGATCCCGACCAGCCCGGACACGAGGACGAGCGAGTCACCGCGCGCACGGAGCGAGTCGATCAGCGGGCCGAGCGCGGCAACCGTCTGCGAGCGATCACCGCCGCTGTCGTGCAGCAGAATCACGTTGGCGGGCCGCGCGCTATCCGATGCCGCGCGCTGCTTGAGCACGGTGTCGACGATGAATCGCACGCCGGGGTTCTGCCAATCCTCGCTGTCGATGTGCAGACCGATCGTGTAGTAGCCCCGGTCGCGCGCCAGTGCGACGGGCACGAGCTCGTCCGCGGTCGTCGGCTCGGCGTCCCCGAAATACGGCGGGCGGAAAAACGCCGAGCGCCGGTTGAGCACCGCCTCGAGCAGGCGCTCCGTGGCGTCGATCTGCAGCCGGGCGATCCATGATGGCGTCAGATCGAGGTTGGGATGCGTGTAGGTGTGATTCCCGTATTCATGCCCTTCGGAGACGATGCGGCGCATGAGCGGAATGTGCGCTTGCACGTTCTGCCCGATCACGAAAAAGGTCGCCGGTGCGTGACGCGAGCGAAGCGTGTCGAGAATCATCGCGGTCCATCGTCCGTCGGGCCCATCATCGAAGGTCAGCGCGACGAGATGATTCTGCGTCTTGAAGTCGGGACCGAACCGGCGAATGACCCACGGCGACGGGAAGACGGGCACGCGCTCGTCCGTCACGTATCCGGTCAGCGTATCGATGCTCACCACACGCGTGCCGTCGCTCGGCCGCAAGCGAAGATCGAGAATCTCCCCCGTCCCCTCGAACTCCGGATCGTAGCCCGACGGGATGATCGAGAGTCCGCTTGCCGGTGTGCCCGCGAGTCCTTGGCGCGAGAGCTCGGCCCAGATCGATTTGTCCTCCGAGCCAAGCCGCCAGATCGCGTGGCCGGCCGCGCCGAGCGCGGAGCCGGCGAGAATCTGGTTGTACATGGTCGGGCCGTCGAGAAACCAGACGATGTGGTCCGTCGAGTCGGGCTCGGTCCAGCTCACGTACGGATTCATCGACGCCGAATCGAAGTGCACCTCGGCATCGCTCTCTTTCGCGGAGGTCATCGCCTGCTGGAAGGTGACGTTCTCGGCGCGGTTCGGATGCGCGTCGTTCCAGTCGTAGCCGTACGCGCCGACGGCGAGAATCGCTTTCTGCGGGGGCACGACGGTGAGCAGCTGCCGAGCCTTGTCGGCGTACCAGCGCTGACTCGCCACCGGCCCTGGATCGCCTCCGCCGTAGTGCTCGTCGTAGAGCATCAGGATGAGCTCATCGCTCTCGGCCGCGTACCGTTTGACCAGCGGCAGCTCGAGATACGGAACGATGCAGATGGAGGTCCGTCGTCCGAGCGATTGCATGACGGCGCGCAGGAGATGCTCGAAGGCGAGCACGTGCTCGTGCATCTCGGGCGGGACGTTCTCGAAGTCCAGCGTGACGCCCGCGAGGTCGAGCTGAATCACTTTGGCCGCGAGCTGATTGATGGCGCGGCTCTTGGCGACCGGATCGGTGAGCATCTTGCGCAGCGACTTTGTGTCCCACTTGCCGGATGCCGAGTCGAAATTGCTGACGAGCAAAAAGATTTGCGGACGAACGGAGTCCGCGAGGGTGAGCGGCTTGTTGTCCTTCACCATGTGCAGCGAATCACCGCCGGGCTGCACGAAGGCCCATTCGCAGATGACCCAGTCCAGGTTGGCGGCGTTCTCCTGGAGTGAGGCCCACGAATTGTCGTCCCAGGCGACGTAGAAGCCGGCGACAATGGGATCGTGCCCCGAGTCGCGCCGGCGTATGGGTTTTTCGGGATGCGACGGCGTCAGGATAACCGAGCGCTGCGAGCGCGGAATTTTTCGAAGCCGTTCCTCGTAGCGCAGTTTCTTTGTTTCGGCGATCCGCTCGCGCATGGCTCGGCCTGCCACCAGTCGCGGAAAGCGCTGCAGCGTTGCCGCGTTGCGCGTGAGGGGCAGCGCCGGCAAGAGCGGCGGGATCAGGATGCTGACGATGACCGTCAGGATGATCGCCGTGAGCAACGCGCTCAGGAAATAGCCCACGCGCCGATACCGGCGCCACCGACGCCCGGAGACGTCGAGAAAGACCGGCGCTCCGAGATGCCGCGACTGCGGCTCGCTGTTCATCACAGTGCGCCCGGGCGCCGGCCGCGCGGGCCAGACCGTAGCTGCTCGGAACTAGAGATGTGCATGGGAGGGATGGCTACTAACGTAGTCGGTGGCTCGCCATGGCGGCCAGTTGTGGCGCGCGGGAGTGCGGTGTAGGGTGTGGCGGTAGAGTGCGGGTGTGGTGTGTAGCGTATTGGGTGTAGGTCCAAACTCACGGGGGCCGCGGTCGTGTTCGATGAAATCGAAGACTTGGAGGATCAGCGGCGGCAGCAGCTCATCACGGAATTGGAGGTCTACCGCCGGGAGCTCGAGAAGCTCAAGGCCGAGGTGAATCAGATGACCGCGGGGTTGACCGACGAGCAATTCAATTGGCGCCCGCCGTCCGGTGGGTGGAGCGTCGGCGACTGTCTCGCACACCTGAATGTCACCAGCGCGCAGTATCTCCCGCCGATCGATGCGACCATCGCGGACGCGCGCGCCAAGAAGCGGCTCGGGCGCGGACCGTTCAAGCACTCGTGGTTCGGCAAGTATTTTATGCGATCGATGGAGCCGCCCGCCAAGCGGAAGCTGCGTGCGCCGAGGGTGTTCGCGCCGGATACGAAGCCCAAGCGGCCCGCGGTGGTGGTGCCGGCGTTCCTCACCTTTCAGGAGCAGCTGATCGATCGTGTGCACGCGGCGAACGGCGTCGACCTCGGCAAAAGCAAAGTGCGGTCGCCCGCGGTGTCGTGGCTGCGACTCCCGCTCGGCGTCACCTTCGGCGTGCTCGTCGCGCACCAGCGGCGACATGTGTGGCAAGCACACCAGGTGATGCGCGACGCGGGATTTCCGATGGGGTAGCGGGTCGAAGCGCCGCTACATTGTTGTGTTGGGGCTCAGGTACTTCTTGAGCCACCCCTGCACTTCTCCCCACCATAGGCGCTGGTTCTGCGGCTTGCCGATCCAGTGACCTTCGTCGGGAAACATCACGAGACGGCTCGGCACGCCCTGGCGCTGCAGCGCCGTAAAGAAGGAAAGATCCTCCGTGTAGGGCACGCGATAGTCGAGCTCGCCACCAGTCACGAGCGTCGGCGTCTTGAAGTTCTTCGCGTAGAGATGCGGCGAATACTTGCGGTACTGGTCCGCCATGCTCTTCGAGTTCCAGTACGGGCCCGTGTACTCCCACTCCGCGAACCACAGCTCCTCGGTCGCCCCGTACATGTTCTCGAGATTGTACGGGCCCGCGTGCGAGACGAGCGCCTTGAATCGATTGGTGTGCCCGGCGATCCAGTCGACCATGTAGCCGCCGAACGATCCGCCGGCCGCGCCGGCGTGCGTGCCGTCGAGCCAGGCGTTGTGCGCCAGCGCGTAGTCGAAGCCCGTCATGAGATCGTTGTAGACCTTGCCGCCCCAGTCGCGCGAGACCTCATCGACGAACTTCTGGCCGTAGCCGAATGAGCCGCGCGGATTGATGATCACCAGGCCGAAGCCGGACGCGGCGAACATCTGATAGTTCCAGCGTCCGTGAAACTGGTCGAGCCACGCGCCCTGCGGTCCGCCGTGGATGAGCAGCACGACGGGATATTTCTTTCCTGGCTCCCACTGCGGCGGCTTGACGATGAAGCCCTGCACGGAGTCGCCGTCGGCGACCTTGAACCAGAAATCTTCGGCGGGATTCATTGCCAGCTGCGAGACGAGGGCATCGTTCAAATGCGTGAGCTGGCGGACGCCGCGCGCGCTGCTTGCATCGAGCGACCCGACGAACAGCTCGGCCGGCCGATCGGTCGCGTCGCGCACGAAGGCGACGGTGCCGCCATCAGCCGAGAGCGTGAAGCTCGTGCTGTTGTGCTCGCCGACGAGGAGCTGCGGCTTGCCGCCGGTTCCGTCCTGCGCAATGGCGAATCGGTAGAGCTTGTTGCGCCCGGCGTCTTCCGTCTGCACGACGATGCTCTTCGAGTCGGGCGCGAAGATATAGGCGTCGGCGTTGCGATCCCACTTTGGCAACAGCTCGTGCGATCGGCCGGCGGCGCGATCGTAGAGCATCAGCCGCCAGCGATCCGATTCAAATCCGGCATGCGCCTGCGACGCGTACGCGATGTAGCGGCCATCGGCGGAGTACACCGGATTCTGATCGCCGCCCTTGTTGGCTGATGTGATCACGTTCGGACGGCCGCCGGCGACGGGAACGACGTAGACGTTGATATCGGTCGTCCACGCCTCCTGCCGGCCCTGATCTTTTGCCGAATAGGCGATCTCCTTGCCGTCGGGAGAAAACGCGTAGCCTTCGCTCCCGCCGAAGGGGCCGGGCGGAACATCGTACGGCGCACCCTCGGTGACATCGCGCAGACCGGATCCGTCGCGCGCGATGATGAAGAGGTGCGCGCGCGTTCCCTCGTCCCAGGCATTCCAGTGGCGATACATCAGCGCATCCGCGATGTGCGCCTTCACCTTGCTCGACTCGCGCGCCTTCGCGCTGTCCGCGTTGCAGCTCTCCGTGCGGCACGACGCATAGACACCCGATACGAATGCGATCCGGTCGCCGGTCGGAGACCACACGGGTCCGCCGGCACCCTGATTCAATTCGGTGAGCTGCTTCTTCCCCGAGCCGTCCGCGCTCGCTACCCACAACTGTCCGCCCGCGATGTACGCGATGCGGGCGCCATCGGGCGACCAGCGCGCATCCGTCGCGTGCGTGGCTGAATCGGGGAAGGCCCGCATCGCCCCGCCATCGACGAGCTGGATGAAGGTCATGGGCGTGCGCCGATTCGCGGCGACATCGGCGGTGCGCACGGCATACATCACCGACTTGCCATCGGGGGACATCTGCGGATCGGCAACGGCCCTCACCGCGGCGAAATCAGCGAAGGTGATGGGGTGCTTGGCTTGCGCGCCCAGCGGTGAGGCGAGAAGGATCGCGGCCAGACAGTTCGTGTAGCGGGGTCTCATGCTCAGTCGCCCTTGTGCCGGTAGGTGATTCGGCCGCGCGTCAAATCGTACGGCGACACTTCAATCGTCACGCGATCGCCGGCGAGCACGCGGATGCGAAAGCGTCGCATGTTGCCGCCGAGCGTCGTCAGCACGTCGTGCCCATTGTCGAGCACGACGCGGAACGTCGCGTTCGGGAGAATCTCCGTCACGCGTCCTTCCAATTGAATCGCATCTTGCTTCGACATGTGCCCTCGCTCGCGGCGCATCGCAGTCGATTCCTAGCAGAAAGGGACCGGGCACGAGCTTGGTCCCCGCGGGGCAAAAAAGTTAGTCCGGGCCCCCGAAATATCAATTAAAACATCGCCTTCGCGCGGCGCGCGATGACGCGCTACTGCGGCGGCCTGAGACTGCCCGGGCCGACGGGCACGAGCCCGGTCACGAAGTCGCGCAGGCGGGCCATGTGCGGCGCGGAAAGTGAGAAGGTCACGCGGTCGAACGTCGCGTCGACCTGCTTGGCGTTGGCGATGCGGAACAGATCGGCGATGGGCAGCGGGCCGGCCGCCTGCTCCACCACAAACGACGCCACATCCTTCTTCTCGATGGTGAGGTCGTAGACCAGCACGCGCGTCGAGTTGTCGAGCACGAACTCGAGGTCCTTGTTGCGCCGAAAGAGCGCCGTGTGGCCGACCTGCGTCACGAAGATGTTCACGCTGTCGGGGACCTGGCGCGGCGACGTGCCGCGATACGACGTGGCGACGGTGAAGTCGAGGCCCGGCACCACGTTGGTGATGCTCAAGCGCACCTGCGTCCGATCGGTGACTCGATTGTAGCTTCGCTCGAAGGACTCGGTATGGGCGAAGGGCGACGTCGTATCGGTCTGCGCAGGCACCGCCGAGGCGAGCCCAGGCACGAGGCCGGCTCCGAACAGCAGGGCGGATCTGAGCTGCATGTAGGTATCCGTCAGAAGAAGCGGCAGGAAGTTAACACCCCGGCATCAAGGGTGCAGCTTTGTACCCCGCTGTCCCGTGATCGGCCGCACATTAGCCGGCGCTACGCCGATTTCGCGTGCTGTTTTCGCTCGAACAGCTCGTCATCCGCCTTCGTCAGCAGTTGATCGAGCGAAAGCGCGCTCTTCGGTTCCTTGCGCGCCGTGCCCATGCTGAGCGAGAGCGAGTAGCGCGCATCAGCGCGGCCGTTGAGCTCGCGCAACTTTTCCTTCAGACGGCCCATGATGATATCCACGGCCTCTCGCTGCGAATCGACGAGCAAGGTGGCGAACTCGTCGCCACCGACGCGCGCGATGATGTCGGAGTCGCGGCAGGTCTCGCGCAGCATCTTGGCGGTGACCTCGAGCGCCTTGTCGCCCTCGCGCTGGCCGTACTCTTCGTTGATCGTCTTGAGTCCATCCAAGCCGAGCAGCAATAGCCAAAGTCCCTTCGTGCGCGGCGCGAGTCGCATCGCGCGATCGGCGTGAACGAAGAAGCCGCGGCGGTTGAGCAGGCCGGTGAGCTCATCGCTGAGCGACAGTTTGTGCAGCGCGCTGAACATCCGGTGGCGTTCCGCCGCGTAGCGAATGGCGCGCCGAATCGCGCTGCCGTTCATCTCGCTTTTGAGGAGATAGTCCTGCGCGCCGGCGGTGACAGCCTGCACGCCGATCTCCTCGTCGGCGTCGTCGACGAGAATGAGCGAAGGGACGTCGCCGCCGCTCCGCCGCATGCGCGCGAGCACGTCGGCGGGATGTGTGGCGTGGACGGGCATGCCGATCACGAGCATGCCGACTTTGCCCAGCCCGACCTGCTGCAGCGCCGCGGCGAGCGAATCGGCGATGTGCAGATCACAGGCTGGATCGAGCGCTCCGCGCGGGGCGCCGCTCGCGAGCGCGTCGCGGACGATCGCGGCGGTCGCTGGGTCGGATTCGACCAGAACGATTCGAAGAGACTCTTGAGACATCGAACGGCTCGAGCGGCGTGAGGTAGAGATGCACAACGCCTCGCGCGGATGGCGCGGGCGCCGCGGCGACGTTCTCCCACCTGCGTCGAACGCCGCTGCAACGACCCGCCCATAAAAGTCTCGGCGGGTCTCACCGATTCACGACGGTTTGCGAAGGCTCTCCGTCACCGGATTGGCCCTGACTCTCACGCCGGCTGGTGCAGAGCGCCCTTGCCCATCGGCGATACGCCGCCGTACCGTACTCGCGTGATGTCCCACCTTCGCGGACTACGCGTCCTCCGCGCCAGTCTCTTCTGCATACTGATCGCCGGTCCCTCCACCCTGGTCTCCCAGGAGTGTCCGGTGATCACGTCGCGCACGTCACTGGCGGCGCTGTCTGGCCGGCGGATCGACTCGGTGCGCATCGTGACCGCCGCGCCGGAGGCGCTCCCCGGCCCGCTGCACCTGCTCGATCTGCTGCACGTGCGCACGCGCGACCGCACCGTGCGGCGCCTTCTCCTCTTCTCGGCGGGCGAGAGTGTCGACTCGCTCAAGGTGGTCGAGACACTGCGGCGGTTGCGCGAGGGGCGGATCTTCACCGACGTCTCACTTGCCGCGACCGACTGCGGCCCTGATACGCCGACCGCGATCACGGTGTTCACCCGCGACGTGTGGACGACGCGGCCGCGGCTGACGGTGCGCGCAACCAACACGAACTCGATCGGATTCGAGGAGCGCAACTTCCTCGGCACAGGTCGCGGTATCTCGATGTCGCTGGCGAACGACCAGGGGCGCATCGCTGCGGTTGCGTCGCTCAGTGATCCCGCGCTGTTCGGGCGCGACATCAACGCGAACCTGCGCTATGCGAAATACGGCGACGGATCCGGCGCGCGTGCGCTCCTGCAGACGCGCGAGCGCAGTGCGTACGATATGTGGCGCAACGCGCTGTTCGTCGCATCCACGCGCCACTCGGCGGATCTCGACACGGCGGAATACAGCCTCAGGCGCGACGTCTTCACCGGACTCACCGGTCCGCGCGTCTACTACGACCGCGACAAGGCCGTATATGCGCTGTTCGGCGGCGAGTACGAGAACACGCTGCTCCACGTCAACAGCGCATCGCAGCTACTGGGGCCGGAAGATGTGGAACGCAGATTCCGGGCGGCGGACATCGGTCTCGGCC
>JALZAE010000102.1 GCA_030948535.1 Gemmatimonadota bacterium
GCAGGAAATCTGGACTTTACGGCGATCATCGTGTCCGACGCAACGGCCACATTCGAGCGCGATGGCCACGACGGTCGTCACTACTCCGCCGAAGTCATGCATGACACCGCGCTCGCTAGTCTCAACGGAGAGTTCGCTGCCGTCGCTACGACGAGTGAGGTTATCGCCGCCCTCCCGACGCGCGAGGTTGGTCCAATGTCAGAGGTTGACCGACATGACTGATGATCTTGAGCGGGCCACCTCGTTTTGTGAGCGATTCGGGCTGCGCGTGCCTGTACTCCTCTCGCCGATGGCCGGCGTCCCGGCGCCGGCTCTCTCGATCGCCATCGCTAACGCTGGCGGCATGGGAGCGTGCGGCGCGCTCCTCATGCCGCCTGACGACATCCGGCGATGGGTCGGCAGCGTTCGCGCGTCCACACGAGCGCCGTTTCAACTCAATTTGTGGATCCCAGGGGCGGCACCGGTGCGCGACGCGCCGCACGAATCGGCGATCCGAACCTTTCTCGCGGACTGGGGCCCATCGGATCCCGGATCGGTTGACGAGATAGCCTTCCCAAATTTCAATGCGCAGTGCGACGCGCTGATCGCGGCCGAGCCGCGGGTGATCTCATCGGTCATGGGCGTCTACACGCCGGCATTCGTCTCGCGCATCCACTCGCGCCGCATCAGTTGGTTCGCGGGCATTACGACGGTCGCTGAGGCACGAGCGGCGCAAGCCGCCGGCGCCGACGTGATTGTCGCTCAAGGCGCCGAGGCGGGCGGCCATCGCGCCGTATTCGACGCCGATGCCGCAGAGCGGACGCTCGTGGGACTATTTGCGTTACTCCCCGCGGTGGTGGATGCCGTCACCATCCCGGTCGTCGCGGCCGGCGGCATCGCCGACGCCAGAGGCGTGAGGGCGGCGTTCGCGCTGGGCGCGAGCGCGGTGCAAGTCGGGACGGCATTTCTTCGTTCGCCCGAAGCAGGGATAAATCCCGTATGGGCAAACGCTCTCGGGCAAATCGCGCCGGAGGACACGGTGCTCACGCGTGCCTTCACCGGCCGCGCCGCACGCGCCATCGCCACCGATTACACGAATGCCGCGATGGCGGTCGGCGCCCCTTTGCCTGCCGCCTACCCGGTGCAGCGCGCGCTGACCGCTCCAATTCGACAGGCCGCTGCGAAGGACGAGAATCTTCAGCGCATGCAGGCGTGGGCGGGCCAATCGGCGGCCTTGGGTCGCGCGGAACCTGCTGCTGACATCGTGGCTCGTCTGTGGAAACCACTCCTTGGATCCGTACCGCAAGAATGATCGTCAATCACATGCGCGTTCAGAGGCAAGCTCCTGGAGAACGCACGGGCCTGCAATGTTGTGTTTGGGATCGCGTTCATGTAAGAGAGAGGAGACAGCTGCTACGCCTCCGCCGTCCGCGCTCAACCCGATAATTGACCACGTCGCGCCTCGACGTCCAGCACATCGCCAGCCGGCCCCACAACATGCACGACGGCGTGGCATCCGGCGCAAAGAAACATCTCCCCCGCACCTAAGAAAAGTTTCCCACCGGCTCGCAGCATAAGCTCCGGATGGGACTGAAGCGCGGATTCAGTCCTTGAAAAATCCGACCGCGCTTTCAAGTTCGTGGCTTTGCTTTGTTCCGACCCACGAAGCAGCTCGCGATCGAGAAACCGATCGCTTGAACGGTCGCGGCCAAGGTCTGAACGCGCGGCGGCGGCGCGCCCACGCCCCATGCCCCGACGACGCTCAGCGTGGCGACGGAGTTGTAAATCCGACGTGGCGGCTCGGTCGCCGTCCGAACATAGTGCTACGTGACGAAGTGCCGGCCAAACGGCGCCGCGGGAGCGAAACGCGGAGCCATCCACGCATCGACTGAACGTCCTACAAGGCGAGCAGCGCCTTGCCCCGAGTCGAGCTCGGCGATTGCACGATCGAACCGTGGCATGAGGCGTTCGCGGTCGCCTCGTGCGGCGGCGTTGTTACGCGTGAAAGCTGAAGCTCGAAGTATGGCGGTGCGGAGATGAAAGCATCTAGCGCCGGCCGACCCGCCCGCGCTACGGTTCACGCCGGTAATATTCGTCAAGACAAAGGCCAATCACACGGCTCAGCAGCGCTGTTCGCGGTTCTCCCGCCGGTAGTGCTCGCACCTCGGGGAGCGTTGGCCAGGTCTCTTTGAGCGCGATCAGCAGTTGCTCGGGACGCAGCGCTCGCGCCCGGGCGTCGACACACATGGCGGTGAGGGCGCGACGCAACTCCGGATTCGATGGTGTCTCCGCGTCCGCTCTCGCTCCCACGCTACCGTCGGACGCGCCCTCCTCGCTCGGTGGCGCTGCGGTCTGCGGCAATGCCCGCACCGCCGCACGGAGCAAGTCTACTGTCGAGGGAGACAATAGCTCGGAATGCATCATGGCGCACGATGCCTCGGAAACTGTTTCGGGATCAGCGGACGCCGCAGACCCCGCGAGCGTTCCCTGCATCCGGCGCGCGGTTGCGCGATCGGAATCCGTCGAGGGTAGCTTCCGCGCGGCAGGAGGACAAGGCTGAGCGCCTGCAGCAGCTCTCCTTACTGGCCGTTGCTTTGCAATCCTGGACTGCGCCGGTGTCGCACGGCACACGGGGACGCGAACCATGTACCTGGCGGTGTGGCATGTTCCTTCAGCATTCGCGCATTGTTCTGATCGTTGCGGTGGACCCCGTCGTCGCTGCTCTGCTCGGTCTCCTAGGCGAGTTCGCCGGCGAGGCGCCACAGTTTCCCGCACCGGGTGAGGTACCTGCTGACGCCATTCGACGCGTACGCGCCGCTGTCGTCTTCTTGGACTGTCACCACGACGTTGCATGTGAAGACCATGCGTATGCCGCCGCGGATGAGGTCGGCAGCGAGGTTTTGCTCTTCGCCCACGAGAGGGAGCGCCACCACCTGGAACGGATGGCTGCGGCCCGAAACGCGCACGCATTGCGTCTTCCGATTCACCCGCATCAACTGGCGAGCCGCGTGAGCGAAGTACTGGCCGCCTAGGAACGCCCAGTGGGCGAAGCACGCTGCAGCGCACGCACTCGGCAGGGCCCGGGCGTCGACTCGCCGGCTGGCCCAACCCCAGACATCCCGGCTCGGGGTGGGGACACGCCCATCAACGCAGTGGCTCGGGCATTAACTTCCGCAGGCACGGGCGTCGGTGACATTCAATTTTAGACGCTGCCAACCGCGCCGACTCCATCCGGTAGCACAGTTGGTCCCGTCGTCTTACGGAGCAGGCTGGTGCGTTTCAGGCACGTTCCTCGCTCTTTGCTCAGGCTTTCGGTGCGCAGGGATTCGTCGAGGTACTCCGTCGACGCAGATAGCGCCGCCGCTTGGCAGACGCA
>JALZAE010000129.1 GCA_030948535.1 Gemmatimonadota bacterium
CTCCAGGTGTATGCGCTCAGCGGCACGCCCTTGGCCGTCCCCACCGCGCTCAACACCATCGGTCATTCGGTGGTCCGCGCCGAAAGTAGCAACAGCTACGATGTCGTCTTCGATATCAACGGGGCCGGCCAGGGGCTGATCTATCCCTCGGTCGTCATTGGCTTGTTCGGCCGCAATGGCGTGATCAAGAGTACCACCGCGTTCGACGCGCTGACGGTCGCGCCCGGCACCAACTACAACGACAGCACGGCTACCACCTTCGCTACCGGCGATGTGCTGCTCATCCGCGCATCGTCCCCGGCCTGCCAGACCGCGCTCAGCCCCTACGTCTTCTCGAAATTGGCGATCGACAGCATCAACACCGTCACGCGCACGATCAGCTTTCGCATGCGCGTGGACCCGAACTGCGGATTCCGCTCGTTCGCCGACGGCATCCCGAAAGAATAGCGGGGACGTCCGTGCACGATCTCAAGCTGCTGCGCGACCAGCTCGACGCGCTTCGCGATGGCATGCGCCGCCGCGGTAAGCTCGATACGCTCGCGCCCGTGCTCGACCGAGCGGAAGCACTCGACAAAGATCGTCGTCTGTTGATCCAGGCGGTGGAAGAGCGGAAGGCCGCGCGCAACGTCGCCTCGCTCGAAGTGTCGCGCCGAAAAAAAGCGAAGGAGAGCGCCGACGACCTCATCGCGCAAACGCGCGCCCTGGGCGAGGAGATCGCGAAGCTCGAGCGCGAGCTCGGCGACGCGGAGCGCGAGCTCGAGACGATCATGCTCGAGATTCCGAATATCACCTTGCCCGACGTACCGGCCGGCGGCGAAGAGGCCAACAGCATTGTGCGATGCTGGGGCGAGCCGCGGCCGAGCGACGGCGTGAAGCCGCATTGGGAGATCGGCGAAGTGCTCGGCATTCTCGATCTCGCGCGCGGCGCCAAGGTCACCGGCTCGGGGTTCGTGTCGATGCGCGGCAACGGCGCCCGGCTCGTGCGCGCCCTCATGTCGTTCATGATCGACCTGCACTCGCGCGAGCACGGCTACGAGGAGTGGTGGGTGCCGTTCGTCGTCAATCGCAAATCGATGACGGGCACGGGCCAGCTGCCGAAGTTCGAAGACGACATGTACGCGCTCAAGGACGAGGATTTCTTTCTCGTCCCCACGGCCGAAGTGCCGGTGACGAATCTCTTCGCCGATGAAGTGCTCGACGCCGGGTCGCTACCGATGGGCTTCGTCGCCTACACCCCATGCTTTCGCCGCGAGGCCGGGGCGCACGGCAAGGACACGCGCGGCCTCATCCGCGTGCATCAGTTCGACAAGGTCGAGCTGGTCCGATACGCGACAGCTGAAACGTCACTCGCCGAGCTCGAGCTGCTCACCGGCCACGCCGAGAAAGTGCTGCAGCTGCTCGGGCTGCCGTACCGCGTGGTGCTCCTCTCGGCCGGCGACACGGGTTTCGCCAGCGCGAAGACGTACGACCTCGAGGTGTGGGCGCCCGGTGTAGGCAAGTGGCTCGAGGTGAGCTCGTGCAGCGTCTTCACCGATTTCCAGGCGCGCCGCGCGAACATCCGATATCGGCCCGCGCCCGGCGAGAAGCCGCGTTTCGTGCACACGCTCAACGGATCGGGCGTCGCGTTTCCGCGCACGATCATCGGGCTGCTCGAGCACTACCAGCGCGCCGACGGCACCGTGACGGTTCCCGAGGTGCTGCGACCGTACCTCGGCGTCGACGTTCTGGCGTAAGGCGCAACGACACGATGCGCCGCGGCGCGCCGGTCATCGTGTTGGGGGTGGCGCTCGCCCTCCTGCTCGCCTCCTACATCGCCTACTCGCAGATCGTCGTCTCGCAGCTGCGACGCGAAGCGCGCAACGTCGGGCAGATGACCGGACAGCTGTTGCGCGCCTCCGCCGACACCACCGTTGATCCCGTGACGGCGCTCTTCGATCTCAGCAAACACATCGACTCGTTGGGCGTGCCCGTCATTGTCACCGACGCCGGGGGCCGGCCCACCGCCTGGGCCAATCTGCCGTTCGACGCCGATCGCGATACCGCCAACGTGATCCAGTACGTGTTGGAGCTCGACCGCATCAACAAGCCGGTGAGCGAAGGCAGCGTCGGCAAGATCCATTACGGCGACACGCGATTGGTTCGGCGGCTGCGCGTGATTCCGCTGCTGCAGACCGCGCTGTTGCTCATGGTGCTCGGCGCCGGCGTGCTCGTGCTGCGCACGCGGAATCGCGCCGATCGTGAATCGGTGTGGGCGGGGATGGCGCGCGAGTCGGCGCACCAGCTCGCTACGCCGCTCTCGAGCATCAGTGGATGGATCGAGCTGCTGCGCGATCGCGGCGGCGACGAGATGACCGCGCGCGCCGTCGATCACATGGAGAGCGATCTCGAGCGGCTCGAGCGCGTCGCGCACCGCTTCGAGCGCATTGGGCGCCCGCCGAGAAAGGATCCCGTCGACGTCGGCGAGCTGGTGATGCGCGTGACGCGCTACTTCCAGGCGCGCGTGCCGACGCTCGCGCACCAGGTGACCATCGCGGCGCGCGTCGTCGGCGGACCGTTGACCGTCGAGGGCGACGCGGTTCTCCTCGAATGGGCGATCGAAGCGCTGACCAAGAATGCGCTCGATGCGCTCGCCGGCCGCGGCGGCCGCATCTATCTCCTCGCCACGCGGCGCGATGACAAAGTCACCGTGCGCATCGCCGACGATGGGCCCGGCATTCCGAAGGAGCTGCGCGACCGCATCTTCGAAGCAGGCTTCTCCACCAAGCAGACGGGATGGGGCATCGGCCTCGCGCTGACGAAGCGCATCGTCGAAGAGAATCACGGAGGACGATTGCTCCTCGCATCGCGAGGACGCGGTGCGACGTTCGACGTTATACTTCGGTCATGACAGCGAAGGTTGATGCCCCGCACCCGACGTCCGACGCCGAGCTGCTCGCGCGACTGAACGATGCGCAGCGAGAGGCCGTACTCCACTTCGAAGGACCGCTCCTCGTGTTGGCCGGCGCCGGCTCCGGCAAGACGCGCGTGCTCACGTCGCGCATCGCCTGGCTCATCGAGCATCACGGCGTCGATCCCAGCCGCATTCTCTCCGTCACCTTCACCAACAAGGCGGCTGGCGAGATGCGCCAGCGCATTACCGCACTGCTCGGCAAGGAGCCGGCGGGGATGTGGACGGGAACGTTTCACGCGATCGGCGCGCGGCTGCTGCGCATGGAAGCGGCGCGCGTCGGACGCACGGCGCGCTTCACCATCTATGATGAGGACGAGACCAACTCCGTCATCAAGCGAGTGATGGAGCGGCTCAAGATCTCACCCAAGCAGTACGCGCCCAAGGCGATCCACGCCGCGATCTCCGACGCGAAGAATCAGCTCGTCAGCCCCGAGGAGTATGCCAAGCTGGCGATGGACCCGTTTAGTAAAGCGGTCGCCCTCGTCTATCGCGACTTCGATGTCGCGCTGCGCGACTCGAACGCAGTCGACTTCGACGATCTGCTCGTGCTCCCCGTGCGCATGCTGCAGCAGAACGAGGATCGTCTCGCGCGCTACCGCGAGCGATTCCAATTCATCCTCGTCGACGAGTATCAGGACACCAACCGCGCCCAGTACCAGTTCATCAAGCTGCTGGGCGGCGTGCACGGCAATGTCTGCGTCGTCGGCGACGACGATCAGTCCATTTACGGATGGCGCGGCGCCGACATCAAGAACATTCTCGACTTCGAGAAAGATTTCGCCAACGCGAAAATCGTCCGGCTCGAGGAGAACTATCGCAGCACGCCGGAGGTCCTCGACCTGGCGAACGCGGTGATCAGCGCCAACGCGGGGCGCATGGGCAAGACGCTGCGCGCCACGATGGCCAGCGGTGACCGCGTGACGGTCGTCGGCGCGCTCGACGAGCGCGATGAGGCCGACTGGGTGGTCGATGAGCTGCTCTCGCAGCGCAACGCGCATCGCGATCTCACGCTGCGCGCGTTCGCCATGCTCTATCGCACCAACGCCCAGAGCCGCGCGCTCGAGGAATCGCTGCGCCGCCGCGCCATCCCATACCGCATCATCGGCTCCGTTCGATTCTACGACCGGCGTGAGATCCGCGATCTCATGTCCTACCTGCGGCTCGTCGCCAACGGCGCCGACGACGAAGCGTTCATGCGCGCCATCTCGGTGCCCAAGCGCGGACTCGGCGACACGACCATCGATCAGCTGTCGGACATTGCGCGGGCTACGAAGATGCCGTTGCTCGCCGCCGCGGCCGATCCGTCGATCCTCGGCCATCTGCGGCCCGCGGCCCGCGGTCCCATGGCGGACTTCGCCGCGCTGATCGTCGAATTTCGCGATCGCGCCGAGCGGTCGTCCGTCGACGAACTGTTGCGCGACCTCATCGAGCGCATCGGCTACGCGGAGCATCTGCGAGCCGAGGGCCCGGAGGGCGCCGAGCGATTGGAGAACGTGCGCGAGCTGATCACGAGCGCGGCCGAGACCGTGGTCGACGATGGTGGTGAGGTCGGACTCACGCCGCTCGATCACTTTCTCCAGCGCGCCTCGCTCATCGCCGCCGTCGATGCGCACGATCCCGACGCCGACGCCGTCACGCTGATGACGCTGCACAACGCGAAGGGGCTCGAGTTTCCGGTCGTCTTCATCACCGGCCTCGAGGAGGGGCTTTTTCCGCTCAGCCGCTCGCACGATGAGCCGCACCTGCTCGAGGAAGAGCGTCGGCTGTTCTACGTCGGCATCACGCGCGCCGAGCGAAAGTTGTATCTGAGTCATGCGCGGAGCCGCCGGCGCAACGGCGAAACGATGCCGTCGATTCCGTCGAGCTTTCTGCAGCCGATTCCGCCCGACATGCTCGACCAGCATCGCACCATCAAGTTGCGCGCGACGGGCAAGTCGGCGATGCCGCTGACCGCCATGCCGGCGTCGGTGCGGCGCCCGGGCTCCGCCGTTACGATCCCGCTCGGCCGCATCGATCACGATGTCGAGGCATCGCAGGACGCGCCGCGCTACGAGAAGGGCGAGCGGGTGAAGCACGCGCGCTTCGGCTCGGGAGTGATCAGTGAGGCGAGCGGCGCGGGCAAGGATCTCAAGGTCACGATCGACTTCGACGACGAGACCGTGGGACGCAAGCAGATCAAGGTCGCCTACACCAACCTCGAACGGGACTGGGAGTGAATGGCCGTCACTCGGGATGACGTCGCGCACATCGCGCTCCTGGCGCGACTCGCGATCGACGAGACGCGCGTGCCGGCGCTGACGCAGCAGCTGAACGGCATTCTCGCGCACATGGATGTGCTGCAGAAGGTCGACACGTCGAGCGCGATTCCTGTCGCCGGCGTCGGCGATGCGGGAATGCCGCTGCGCACGGATCAGGGACCGCCGATTCCGCTAGCCCGGCCGCGCGAGTCCTTCGCTCCCGCGGTGCGTGACGGATTTTTCCTCGTGCCGCGGCTTGCTACCCACGAGGACGCCGACGACGAGGTCGTAGAATGAGCGGCGCGACCGCAACCGACGCAGTCCGCGCCGCATTCGCGCGCATGGCCGAGGTGCAGGCGGGAAAGGACGGACTCAACATCATTCTCTGGAGCGATGAGGCC
>JALZAE010000133.1 GCA_030948535.1 Gemmatimonadota bacterium
GCTCGAGCATCTCGCCCGCGAGCTCGATGTGCTCGGGCTCGCCGCCGTGCGACGCGCAGGCGAGCGCGAGCTCGCGCCTATCCCAATCGAGGGCGTCGAACTCGCCCGACTCGAGAAACGGCAATACCTGGAATGGTTTGGCGCACGAGCGCCACACCGTCATCCACTCGGCGTCGCCGGCGAGCGCGATGAGCGTGCCGGATGCGTCGACGACGGCCGCGTGCACGCGGTGCCGCGACTCCTCCACGGAGCCCCGCGTCGCGACGACATCAATGTCCAGCGATCTTACGCCCACTCAGACCTCGACCAGTCAGCGCCGCCGTGGCAGCGCCATCAAAATCCCCGCGGCGACGAGCGCGCCGCCCGCCAGGGTGACGCCCGACGGAATCTCGCGGATACCGGGAAGCAGCGCGGCCAACAACGTTGCTCCCACGGGCTCGCCCAGCGTGGTGAGGTTCACCACGTATGCCGGAAGATACTTCAATGCCCAGTTCATTCCGGTATGGCCGAGCATCATCGGCCCGATCGCCAGTGCCGCGAAGATCGCGAGCTCACGCGGCGGCTGATGCCAGACGGGGATCCCGCCGGCCGTGGTGATGATGAGGAGGGTGACGAAGCAGGCGCCGTAGACGAGCGCGACGTAGGGCCAGAGATCGAGCGTCTGTCGCAGGCGCCGTCCCGCAAGGTAATAGAGCGCGACCGTCACGGCGCCGAGGAGCGCGAGGGCATCGCCGAGCAGCGCGCGGCGGCCGAGCCCCGCGATGACCGAATCGAACGCGCCCCACGCGACGACGAACGCGCCCGCCATCGCGACGGCGATCCCGATCCATTGGCGCCGCTCCGGCCGCTCGTGAAGCCATACCGCGGAGAGCGCCGCGACGATGATCGGTTGGAGATTCACGAGGAGCACCGATGCCGCGACGGTCGTCAAGTGGACGGACGTGTTCCACGACCAGAAGTGGAGCGCCAGCAGCACGCCGGCGATCGCGGCGAGGGCGAGGCCGCGGCGATCGAGGCGCGACCACTGGCGCCACGCCCCCGTCGACAGCAGGGGCACGGCGATGATCGCCAAGGAGAACAGAAGCCGCCACGTGGCGATCGCGAGCGGATGTGCGCCGGAATACCGGATCAGCGGCGCGGCAAAGGAGATGCCGAGGATCGCCAACGCGAGCACGGGTCCCACGGCCCGGGGGACCGGACGAGGAGTCGTCGTCAGGAGTGCGAGGGATGTGCGGCGAGCGAGCGCCGGTCAGAAGATCTTGACGATGCCCTTGAAGTACTTGCTCGGATTGGCCCGAACGTCGGCGAGAATCGCGTTCAAATCGGTGATCGACTTGTTGAGCTTATCGTACATGTCCTGATCGTTGATCATGCGCGCGGCGAAGCCATTCCCGGTGGTGAGTTGCTTCATGAGCGAATCGGCGCGTCCGATCACGCCGATCGCGTGCATGTAGAGACTGTCGTCGTAGACCAACTTGCCGAACGTTCCGCTGCGCGAATTGAGCGCACGCGTGAGCGTGTCGAGCGATGACGTCAGTGCCAGCATGTGATTGTAGAGCGTGGGATCGTCGACCAGCCGCCCGAAGGTGCCGTCGGGCTTTTGCATCCGCTTGAGCAGCTGATTCGTCTGGTTGAGCGTGCCGGTGAGCTCGTCGTACAGCGTGCGGCTGGTGAGCAACTGGCCGAGCGTTCCATCGCCGCGGACGATGCCGCCGGTGATGGCGCGAAGATCGTGCGTGAGGCTCACCATGTCGCCAACGGCGCCCGATGCTTGAGCGATCACCTGGTCATAGTCGAGCGACTCGGTCACGGCGACCGTGTCGCCGGCGGTCAGCGCATTGTACTTGGGCGAGCCGGGTGAGATGTCGAAGATCTTGTCGCCGAGGAGGCCCTGCGTGCGCAGCTTCGCCTTGGAGTCGGCGCGAATCTGCTCGCGCACGGCTTCGTTGATGCCGACGGTGAGCTTGAGATGTTTCGTCGTGTCGGTCGTCGGAGGTAGAAACTCGATCTTGCGCACGACGCCGACGAGCTGCCCGGCAACGGTGACGCCGCCACCGACCTGCAGGCCATTCGCGTTCGGCATGAAGGCAACGAGCTCGTATCGCTTGGCGAAGAGTCCGGCGTTGGAGCCGAGCTTGATGATGGCGACCGTCATGATCGCGATCGCCGCAACGATCACGGCGCCGACCTTGAGCTGATCCCAGGTGATGAACGTCGAGCGCTTCATGGAGACCCCTGAACCCGGGTATGGGGTGTTGGGTGTGGGGTGTAGGGTGTCACGTCAGAATCCGCCAAGGAAGTCTCGAATATACTCGTCTTCGCTCGCGGTCATCTCTTCCGGCGTGCCGAAGAACGCGATGTGCCGCTCGGCGAGCAGCGCGACGCGCGTGGCCATGCGGAACGCCGAGCGAATGTCGTGCGACACGACGATGCTCGTGACGCCGAGCTCGCGCTGCAGCTTCATGATCAATCGCGTGATCGTGCCCGTGGTGAGCGGATCCAGTCCGGATGTCGGCTCGTCGTAGAGCATGATCTCGGCGTTGTTCGCCATCCCGCGCGCGATGCCGACGCGCTTCTTCATGCCACCCGACAACTCCGAGGGCAGCTGGTGCATGACACGATCGGGATCGAGATCGACGAAGGACAACTTCTCGCGAACGCGCTCCTCGATCTTGTCTTCCTTCAGACGCGTGTGCTCGCGCAGCGGATACGCGATGTTCTCGTAGACCGTCATCGAATCGAAGAGCGCGGCGCCCTGGAACACCATGCCCATCTTCTGGCGGACGTCGAGCGCCTCGTCGAAGCTGAGATCGGTGATGTCATCGCCGTCGATCAGCACGCGGCCGTCGTCGGGGACGAGCAGGCGCAGGATGAGCTTGAGGATCGTCGACTTGCCCGTGCCGGATTCGCCGACGACGACGATCGTCTCGCCGCTGTGGGCGACGAACGACACGTCCTCGAGAATCGGCACCTCGAACTTGAGCGACACGTGGTCGAGCTCGATGACCGGATCGAGCAGCCCCTCATCTTCCATCCCGGCCATGCGCGTGAGCTCATCGGGAGCATCGCCGGCGAGCTCGGCACGAATCGCGTTGCGGACGTGACGCTGCTTTTCCTGGCGCTGCCGTTCCTTCTGGCGGACGGTGCGGAAGACCTGCGTCTCCATGGAGGCGAGGTCATCTTCTTTGCGCCGCTTCGGTCCCGTGGGCGGCTCGGCGCGCCGCTCGACGCCGCCGGACGGACGCTGCGGCTTCTGCGAATCCGGAACGTCGTCCGGAGCCGTTGGCTTTTTGGGATCGTCGCTCACGAGGTGAATACCGCGAGCAAGAGCTGCGTGAGGAAGTAATCGACGATGAGGATGGTGATGCTCGCGCTCACCACCGTGCGCGTGGTGCTGACACCCACGCCTTCGGTGCCGCCTTTCGTGTTGAGGCCGAAATAGCAACCGGTGACGGCGATGATCCCGCCGAACACGAACGGCTTGAGCAGTCCCTGCATGAAGTCGTTCGGCACGTAGTGGAACGAGAAGCCACCCGCGGCGATCTGCTCCCACACCGTGCGCCAGTAGAGCGACGTCGGAATGCCGACGTACGCGACCGCGATCACGTTGCCGCCGAAGATGCCGACCATGTCGTTGATGACGGTCAACACGGGGAGCATGATGAGCGCGGCGAGCACGCGCGGGGTCACCAGCTTCTTGATCGGGTCGGTGCCGAGTGTGTTGAGCGCGTCGATCTGCTCCGTCACGCGCATGGAGCCGAGCTGGGCGGCGATGCCGGAGCCGACGCGCCCCGCGACCATCAATCCGGCCAGCACGGGTCCGAGCTCGCGGAGCATGGACGCGGCAACGAGTCTGCCGATGTAGATCGTCGCACCGAACGTCTTGAGCTGCACCGCCGACTGCAGCGCCAGCACCATGCCGGTGAAGAATCCGGTGAGAAGCACGATCACCAGCGACCCGACGCCGATGGCGTCCATCTGCTGAATGAGATCGCTGCCGTAGAAGGGGCGGACGAAAATGAAGCGGATGGAGTTCCACGCCAGGGTGAAATAATCCTGGACGACGAAAACTTTGTCCTTGGCCGCTTCGTTGATCCGCTTGAGAACGCTAGGCAATTGGCGCTGGCGAGGGTCGCATGGGAGGTACCACGCATCAAGGCAAGGCACGTGCCCTTGTCAGACGACGGAGGTTCAGCGTGCGTAAGCTAGCGGACAGAGGCTCCAAGGCGCGAGTGCGCGCCGTTGCCCCGCGTCGGGCACAAGCCTACCTTCTGCCGCTCTCATGCCCCGCTCCCTGTCCCGCGACCGGCTGGCGTCGCTGCTCGACCGCGCAAAAGATCATCGCGTCGCCATCGTCGGCGACGCGATGCTGGATGTGTATCTGCGCGGAAGCGTCGATCGGATCTCGCCGGAGGCTCCGGTCCCCGTGGTACGGGTGCGCGAGCGACGCTACGCGCTTGGCGGCGCCGCCAACGTCGCGCAGAACGTCGCCGCGCTCGGCGCGCACTGCGATCTGATCTCGCTGGTCGGCGATGACGCGGCAGGCGTTACGCTGCGTGAGATGCTCGGTCGCATCGGCGCGAACAATGACGCGCTCGTGCAGACCGACCGGCCGACCACGACCAAGTCCCGCGTGTTGGCGCGCATGCAACAGGTCGTGCGCTTCGACGAGGAAGAGGACCGCGATGCCGATGGCATCGATGTCCAGCGGCTGGTGG
Source organism: Gemmatimonadota bacterium (assembly GCA_030948535.1). Taxonomy (GTDB): domain Bacteria; phylum Gemmatimonadota; class Gemmatimonadetes; order Gemmatimonadales; family Gemmatimonadaceae; genus JALZAE01. The sequence continues at coordinate 4,719 of JALZAE010000133.1, forward strand.
CTGCGGTGGAGCGCGCCGTGAGCAGCGCCGACGCGTTGATTCTCGAGGACTACAACAAGGGCGTGTTGGTGCCGGCCGTCATCGAGCGCGCGATCGCGCTGGCGGTGGCGCGCGGCATTCCCGTAATCGTCGATCCCAAGTACAGGAATTTCTTCGCCTACAAGGGGGCGACCGTCTTCAAGCCGAATCGCCGAGAGCTCGAGTCCGCGCTCGGCGCGGCCATGGATCTCGAGCATCCCGCATCGCTGCCGCTGGTGCTCTCGCGACTTGGCGTCGAGAATTTGCTGCTCACGCTCGGCGAGCGCGGGATGGTGCTGGTCGCGGCCGACGGTTCGCTCAAGCGCGTGCCGACGACCGCGCGCGAGGTGTACGATGTCGTCGGCGCGGGCGACACGGTGACGGCGTATCTCGCGGCAATGCTGGCCGCCGGCGCGACGCTGTACGAGGCCGCGGTGATTGCGAACTTCGCGGCGGGCGTGGAGGTCGGGAAGCTCGGCGCCGCGACGGTGGATCGCGATGAGGTGCTGCAGGCGTACGACGAGTTTCTCGCGCGGCCAGACACCACCGAGCGTTGATCGTCATTTCGCGGGGCGCTAGCTTGAGCGCAACGCGGGCCCTTAGCTCAGTTGGTTAGAGCAGCGGACTCATAATCTGACGGTCGCGGGTTCGAATCCCGCAGGGCCCATCCCCTACTGCGGTCTGGACAGTTGCCGCGCCGGCACGCCGGCGACCGTCGTGCGCGGAGCAACATCGCGGATCACCACCGCTCCCGCGCCGACGATGGCACCGTCGCCGACGTGAACGCCCGGGAGCACGATTGTGCCGGTGCCGAGGTGCACATCCGCGCCGATGATGACCGCCCCGGCAAGGCGGACACCAGGCGACAGATGCGAGTTTGTGCCGACGCGGCAGTCGTGCTCGACGATGCATCCGGTATTGATGATGGCGTCGCGGTCGACGACAGCGTTCGCGTTGAGCACGCAGGCGGCGAAGACAACCGTGCCGTCGCCAAGCCGCACGCCGTGACCGACGATCGCGCTGGGGTCGACCAGCGCCGGTGGCGCCGACGAAAACCGTGCGCGCATCACACGCCGCGCGGCGAGATCGCCGAACGCGAGAAGGACTGGCGTGTCGGATGGCAGCTCCGCCATCGCGCGCATTCTCGTGCTTGGAGCGAAGCGCACGGCGTCCGTATCGCCCTCAACCCAGAGGGTGATCGCGTCGTGACCCGCACGCCGCGCCGCATCCGCGACGACCGATGCGTGACCGCCATTGCCGATGAGATGCAGCACGTGATGCCCGGATGGTGCGGCGTGAGTCGACACTACCTGCGTGCCGAGCGATCCGTTAAGTTATCGAGCACAAAGTAGCGGTCGCGTAGCTCAGCTGGTTAGAGCGCTGGTCTCACATACCAGAGGTCCGGGGTTCGAGTCCCTGCGCGACCATCGAGAACTGTCCGCCTGGTCGAGGGAAGGGCCGAGCGATTGCTCGGCCCTTCGCTTTCTTCATCGATCGCGCGACGCCAGCGCCGCGGCGACGCGCTCGCCGGCGTGACCGTCCCACCCCTCCGGGCGCGGCGGAACCGCTGGACGCTTCGCGGTACGCACCAGCTCCGGCAACGTCGACAGATCGATGACCAGTTGATTCGTGCCGCTTGTTGTCGTCACTGGTCGCTCGGTGTTGTCGCGCAGCGTGAGACGCGGCACGCCGAGCGCGGTCGTCTCTTCCTGCAAGCCGCCGGAGTCGGTGATCACGACGCGGGCATCGGCAGTGAGATCGAGCGTCGCCGAATAGGGCGTCGGCGCGAGCACGGTAACGCGCTTGAGCGCGGTCCGGTCGCCGTCGGTGAGGCGCGCCAGAGTGCGCGGGTGCATCGGAAAAATGACAGGCATCGACATGCTGATGGAGCCGAGCAGCTCGCAGATCTTGCCGCGACGCCCGGCGTCGTCGACGTTCGAGGGGCGATGCATCGTGACCAGCGCATAGCCCTGCTCCGCCATGCCCAACGACTCGCGAAATTTCGTGGCGCGCGCCGCCGGCAGCGTGTGAAACAACGTGTCCACCATCACGTTGCCGGCGAAGACGATGCGAGCGCCGTCGACGCCTTCCGCCAGCAAATTCACATCCGCATCGCGCGATGGAGTGAGCAGGAGCGACGCGAGACGGTCCGTGATGAGCCGGTTGATCTCCTCAGGCATCGTGCGATCGCCGCTGCGTAGTCCGGCTTCGACGTGCGCGAGCGGCACGCTCAGCTTGGCGCACACCAGCGCAGCCGCCGCCGTGGAATTGACGTCGCCGTACACCACGACCCACGCCGGCTGTCGGTCGAGTACGACGGACTCGAAGCGCTCCATGATGCGCGCGGTCTGCACGGCGTGCGACGCTGATCCAACCTCGAGGTTCACATCGGGCGCCGGAATCTCCAGCTCGCGAAAGAACGAATCCGACATCGCGTCGTCGTAGTGCTGGCCGGTGTGCACGATCACTTGCGTCGATCCGCCGAGCGCGGTGATGGCGCGAACGCAGGGGGCGAGCTTCATGAAGTTGGGTCGCGCACCGACAACGTGGAGAATGGTGCGCGCCGTCACTCGCCCGTCCCTTGTCCGACCGCGAGCGCGCCGGCGCGGATGGACCATTCGGCGACCTCGAGCAACTCATCGGCGGGGATCGGATCGGCCCCCGTGCCCTTCACCGCCGCGACGAATGCGGCGGCCAAGGCGGCGTGCCCCTTGTCCTGGCGCTGGGCGAGACGATTGGCGATGCCGGGGACACCCCAGGTC
>JALZAE010000138.1 GCA_030948535.1 Gemmatimonadota bacterium
CGTCACCGAGATTGCACACGAGCGGAAGTCCTGCCGGAGGAACCAGTGTTCGCGGATCAGGCGCGCCGACCATGGCATAGCGATCCTCGCGCTCGACTGTCGCGCGCGTCCTGTCGGTCCGCTGAAAGCTCGGCAACGCGTAGCCGACCGCTCTGGCGAACGCGTATCTCGGTCCTCCGCGTTCGAATCTGTCTCGTGCAGAGAGGACCTCAACGGCTCGAGTGAGCGCCTCGCGGGCGACGGCTATCGCTTCGCCACTCGCGCAGACGAACTCCACGCGCGGGACGTGCATCCTCCAGAGCGCATCGAGTGCAACGAGGCTCCGCACGATCTGCAGTCGGGACCCGAGCGGCGCGAGGATGCGCACCTCGTCCGTGAGCCTTGCCAGCAGCACGGGGAAGGGCAAGCGCGTGGCGGTCGTACTGACGCCGCGCTGCATGTCATCCAGATCTAACTGCCGCAGGCGACGAAGACGATCGAAATCGAGCGTCGCCCGGCGGTCGCCTTGGTCCCGGTCGCCGCGTCCGACTTCCTGCAGCAGCCGGCGACGCAGCGCGTGGACGTCATGGTTCACGGAGAGAATGACCCATCCCTCCGGCTCGCGCTCGACCACCAACTCCGTCAACTGCAGGAGGAGATCGCGGCGTCTGGGATGCAGGCGCCAGCGAAGATCACATGGCCGCAGAGGCTGCACCGAAAGGTCGTAGTGGGCGTTCAGCCACTGGCATCCCTTACGCGTCAGCCAGACCGCTTCGTCCGAGGCGCGCCCCGCTTGCGGATGAAGTCGAACGGCCGCGATCAACCCCTGGCTCTCGAGGCCGCCGACAATCTCGTAGCCGCTGGCGCGTGAGCGTCCCGCGTACGTCCAAAACCGTGCGATCAGTTGACGGCGGGTCGCAAGATGTTGATTCCAGAGGAACCATAGGATCGCGTCATCATAGAGTGGGGAGCGAGATACACGCCGTCGGCGGGGATGCGCCGGCTGATCACAAGGTGACGCCAACCCATCGGCCGGCGCGATGCGCTTGGTTTCGACTGCCGCGTCAAACGCAACTGGTCCGGCGCTCATGACGATCCTCGCGGATTGTCCGGCGCGGCACGCATGCGGTACGGGCCGCGGTGTGGGCGCGGCATCACGTGTGGCTCGACTCCCGTGAGATCGTGGACGCGATCGCGAAGCCGCGCGGTCGGCACAAAGAAGCGCGTGCTGGTCGGTGGCAGGTTGGCGACCTTGGTCCGGATGGCCTTGTCCGAGTAGCCCGAGACCAACACCTCGATGTCGATCGATCGCCGCACCTTCGTCGAATCGATCCCGACCCCTTCCAAGTAGTAGAGACGTCCATCCGGGAGTGAGCCCGCCCGAATTCCGCGCTCGAACCGCACGCCGCGACGCGTCCGACTACGCAAGGCTTCGTCGCCGAGGAGCGCGAGAAGCCGTCCACCGGTGCGGAGGAGCATGAGCGCGGCTTGCACGGTGAGGAGATGATGGATGGCCTGGTCGTGACGAGGTGGCCGGCTGAGTGCCGCAATCGGTCGGCCTGCCCTCGCCGTCATCAGTCGCGACCATTCCTGCTCGCCAGCCCGAGTCGGCACGATGAGCGTCACGGTGCCAGCGCTCGGCAGGTTCCGGCGGACGAGAAGACCGCGTGTGACCATGGCGTCGAGGCGGCGGTGGATGTGATCGCGCGCGACGCTCCCACTAAATCCCTCGGCGATGATCGCCGGAACGCTCGCCCAACCGCGCCGGCGTCGGATCGCGGCCCGGTCTATCGCATGTAACCCGCACTCGCACGCGTGCCGGCAGCGGTCGAGTTGCGTACGCCCCGCGGCAGACACGCGATACAGCCGTCGGCATGCCGTGCGAAGGGCGCCGCTGGTGCAGGGCAATAGTGTCACGGTGAGCGATCCGCTCCGTACCATGCGCGTGATACAGTCATCGACGCGAAGCAGGTCGATCGTCGTGACGCGATGCGGCATCGTCGCCGCGAGGAAGGCGGCGA
>JALZAE010000158.1 GCA_030948535.1 Gemmatimonadota bacterium
GCCCAGGAGCGGGAAGCGCAGCTCGGCGTTGAGCACGGCGATGCGGCTGCCGAGCAGGCGATCGATCACCGGACAGCCGTACGTCGTCGCGGTCGCCTGCGTGGCGCCCGTGCACTCGCGCGGATCGAAGGACTCGGACGCGTATCCGCGCACCAGCGTCGGCGCGCCGACGTACAACGGATACAACCGCGACGTGTCCGCGTTCGGGCCGTAGCGGCCGTAGTGCATGCCGCGGAACGCTAGCGTGAACGGCTTCTGGAAGAAGTACCGACGATAGTCGGCGAGATACGACTGGTAGTTGAACGAGCCGAAGGTCGGAGTCGCGGCGAAGCGATAGCGCGTGCCGGCGATCGGTGAGGTGAATCCGAAGAACGAATTGTCGCCGACGAAGGCGATGCTCGGCTCGATGAACGTGGCTGGAGTGTAGATGCCCGAGCCAAGGTTGCGGCGATCCTGACTGATGACGCTGCCCGTGGAGTTATCGACCGTGATCGCTTGCACTTCCTGATTGAAGCTCTGCCGCGTCGCGCCGACGCTGAGCTCCCACCGCTTCGTCTGCGACAGTGGATAGTTCACCGCGAACTGCAGCTCGTCGATGTAGACGCGCTGGAGGACGTAATCGATCTCCGTGCAGTTCGTGCAATTCATTCCCTGGCCGACTGCGGTAAATCCGCTCAGATACGGAATGCGTCCCGCACCGAAGCCGTACGTCCAACGATTCTTGGAGTTGAAGTACTGCACCTGCGCGCCGAGATCTTTGGCCGTGCCGCCCGACTGCACCGCGACCCCGAGCTGCCGATCGCCGAGCACGTCGCCGAAGAACGCCGACGCGCTGCCCGCCACCTGGGTGCCGAATCCTCCACCCACCGCGACGCCGAGCGACGGCTGGCCGAGATACTCGAGGCTGAGCGACGGCTTGTACCGCGTCACGGCATAGGTCGTCGACGCCGGCGGCAGTCCGAGCTCCGGATCGCGGAGATAGGCCGACACGCTGCCACGTCCGCGCGCTTCCACCGGCGGAAGAACGCCCGCATCCGCAGTTGGGCCGGAGCCGGACGAAACGGTCGGCGCGGCGGAGGCGCCCGTGTTCACCGTCGCATCGGCCTGCAGCGACGCCGTGGTCGCCAGGGGCGCGCCCGTCACCAGCGTGCCGCGCGTCTGCTCAGGCTCGAGCGCGTGCACGCGCTGGCCGCCATTGTCGAACACCGAGAACATGATGCGGCCGGTCTGCGACGCCACTGACATCGCGGGCGACAGCGCCGAGATGCCGAAGATGCCGGTCGCCAGCTTGGTCAGCTGATAGATCTCGCCGCTCTGCAACGAGACGCGATACAGGTCGCTGAAGCCTTCGCGCGCGGCGATGAAGAATAGATCCTTGCCGTCCGGCGAGAACTGCGGATTGAGATGCTTCACGCCCTCGAACAGCGGCAGCAGCTTGATCGCGCCGCTCTCGAGATTCATCGTCGCCAACCGCATCGGCGCGTAGGTGAGCTTCGTGAAGTCGGTGCCGGGACCACGATCCGTCACCCACGCGATCGTCTTGCCGTCGGGCGACCAGGTGGGCTGAAGATCGGCGTACTTGTCATCGGTGAGTTGGCGAACGCTCGCGTCCGCGAAGCTGTACAGGTACAGATCGCTGATGCCGCCCTTGATCCCCGAGAAGGCGATCTTGCCGCCGTCCGGCGACCAGGCGACGGTGCTGATCGCGCCGACGGTCTTCGGGTGGATCTGCTGAACGATGCCACCCTTGTCGAGGTCGAAGATCTCGATCTCGTTGTCGCCCGATGAGAACGTGATGAACGCCAGCCGCCGTCCGTCCGGCGACCAGGCGCCGGCCGAGTAGATGAAGCTGATGGCGTCGAAGTGCGAATCGCCGCCCGGTCCCGCGAGCGTGTGCACCACTTTTCCGGTATGCGCGTCGGCGACGAGGAGGTCGACGCCGAACAGGCTGCGCGCGCCGTAGAACGCGACGTACTTGCCGTCCGGACTCTGCACCGGCGAGAGATTGTAATCGCCGTACTTGAGCGGACCGACGAGCACGCGCTCGCCCTGATCCGCGGCGATGGTGCGACCCTGGATCAGCGGCGTGTATGTCGCGCGAATCGACGCAGCCCACTCCTTCGACAGCGAGTCGGAGCTCATGCCGAGATTGCGACGAATCGCCGACTCAAAGCCTACGCCGAGTGCCGAGCGATACATCCGGCCGATCATCTCGTCGCCCCACTTGCCGCCGATGTAGGCCCAGAGCGCCTGGCCCCAGCGGTACGGGAAGTACTTGTTCGACTCGGTCAGCTGCTTGATCGTCGGAATGTCCTTGTGGACGACGCCATCGCGCATCCACATCGCCGTCAGCTCGTCCTCGCGACCGAGCGACAGATACTCGGCCATACCCTCGATCAGCCACAGAGGGAGCCGGTCGAGCGCCTGCAGTCCCGTCGCGCCCGGACCTTCGGCGATGTTGTACTGCCACACGTGAACCAGCTCGTGGCCGAGCACGTGATCGTTGTCGGCGTACACGCCGGTGAGCGGGAGCACTACGCGGTCGCGGAGCCCTTCAGTGAAGCCGCCCGTGCCCTCGCTGATCAGGTCGCCGCCGATGTTCGTCTGCTGGAAATCGGGATGATTGGCGTAGATCACCAGCGCGCGCCGATCGCTCAGCGGGTGGTTGAGCTCGCGCGTGTGGCGCACGTTCCAGCGCTCGGCCATGCGCGCGAGATCGGTGACGGCCTCGCGCTCTTCCGGATAGAAGTGGATGTCGAAGTGATCCGTCTTCATCACGTGGAAGTCGAACGTCTGGTACGACACCTTGTTTCGGCCGAAGTACTGCGCCCGCGCCAGGCCGGGTATCGCGGCCACCACGCCGCACACGGCGGCAAGACGGAGCATCGGGCGACCCCAAGCTCTCGAGCGAATCATGGACACAGTCCTCTTCGGAAGAATGCCAGCGCGAGGTGCCGGCGAGACATCGGTTGACCCGTCAACCTCTACCGCTCGAGCGACGTCACGTGAGACGCCCTCAGCGGACCGTGCGACGATTCTGGCGATCGAACGACAGCTGCCGTTCGAGAAGGATGCAAAGAGACCGGCAAAGTGCGGACCAAGCGAGAGTCCGTTCGCCCTAAGCCTAAAAGGCTTTACCGCAACGACCGGCTTTCCAATCTGACCCGCGCACCACGGAATGGCCAATCAGGAGGTGCAAACAGATTACAAGGCGGGGTCAAAGGTTGATGGGGTCCTGCGAAACAGCGGGCGCGGAATCGGCATCCTTTGACCCGTCGTCGCGTCCGGTTGTTCCCATCCCGCACAGGTATGTAGTACCTGCCCGGGACAGCCACGCGCACCCGGCGCTATTATGGGCCATGCCCGCACCGCAGGGAGTGCCCGCGACCAGGCCGCTCGGCGCGCTCGAGCAGGTCGTCGAAGTCGAGACACCTGAGCAGGTGGTTTTCGCCTACACCGTCGCCGGCGTCGGGTCGCGCGCGGCCGCGGCGCTGCTCGACTACCTGCTCTGCTTCGGCATCCTCTTCACGCTCTTCCTGATCTTCGCGACGATCGCGCGATTCGTGTCGCACGAGAATGGAGCCGCGCGCTTCATCGACCGGTGGATGTTCGCGGTGCTCGTCTTCATGCAGTTCGTCGTGATGTGGGGCTACTACGTCGTCTTCGAGACGATGTGGGATGGCCAAACCCCGGGCAAACGGCGCGTCGGCATCCGCGTGGTGCAGGACGGTGGCTATTCCGTGTCCTTCGCCGCGTCGGCGGTCCGCAACCTGACGCGTATCATCGACATGCAGCCGGGCTTGATCTACGCCGTTGGCATCATCAGCTCGGCGATCTCGAAGTCGGGCAAGAGGCTTGGCGATCATATCGCCGGCACCTTCGTGGTGCATGAGGGGATTCGCGACGTCGGAATGCCCGCCACCGCTGCGCCGGGTGCGGTGGTATCCGCGGGGCCGTCACAGCCGACGGCCGCCCTCACCGACGCCGAATACGAGCTGCTCGGCCGCTTTCTCGTGCGCCGCAACCAGCTCGAGGCGGACCGCCGTGCGCAGATGGGGGGCCAGCTGATCGAGCGCTTCGCGGGCCGACTCGGTTCGGATGGAACCGATCTCGCGCGGCTCGCACAGCTCTACGAGAGCGAGCGTGCCGCGCGGGCGCGCGGCGTCGCGGCGAAGGGCACACAGGGCGCGGCTCGCGAGCAGCATCTGATCGTGGCGCGGGGAGCCGCGCGGTGGAGCGCGTTCGCCGCCCTCCTCGCCGACGCCCAGAACCGCGGACTTCGGGCGCTGTCAGAGAAAGAAGTGAGCGTCTTCGTCGCCGAGTATCGCGAGCTGGCGACGGATCTTGCGCGACTCAAGACGGCGTCTCGCGGCCGCGAGCCCGACGCGCTCTTCTACGTTAGCCGGCTCGTCGGCGCGGGGCACAATCTCCTCTATCGCCAGCGGCGTCTGCCGATGAAGGCCATCTGGCGATACATGGCGTTCACGGTCCCCTTCGAGATTCGCCGATCCGTATTGCCGATCCTGGCTGCTGCGTTCGCGCTGTTCGCGCCGGCATTCGTGGCCTACCGCGCCATCGTCGCGAACCCTGAGCTCGCGTACGAGATGATTCCGCCCGGGATGATCGATCGCGCGGAGCAGGCGACGGTGCGCGCGAAGACGGGCGCGGGCTACGTGGACATCGGCGAGTTCGAGCGCCCGGTGGTGGCGAGCTCGATCATCGCGAACAACGTGCAGGTGACGTACGCCGCCTTCGCGTTCGGCATCACCGGCGGCATCCTCACGCTGTTCTTGCTGGTCAACAACGGCATCTCGCTCGGCGCGGCGCTCGGCTTGTTCGCGAGCAAAGGAGTGGCGACGGTGTTGCTCGAGTTCATCGCCCCGCACGGCGTGCTGGAGCTGACCGCGATCTGCATCGCCGGCGGCGGAGGATTGCTGTTGGCGAAAGCGATATTGCTGCCGGGCGCGTTCACGCGGCGCGAAGCGCTGGTGCGCAACGGCCGCCGTGCTATCCGGCTCATTGCGGGCTCGACATTCCTGCTGCTGATCGCGGGCTCGATCGAGGGGATGATCTCGCCCAAGCGCGACTGGCCGATCGAGTGGAAGCTGGCCGTGTCGCTCGCCACCGCCCTCTTCCTGATCTTCTACATCACGCGCGGCCGCGGAAGGCAGCCCGAGTTCGAGGAAGAGAGCGCGTACTCATAGCGCCGCCCTCGCCTTGATCTCGAGATAGCGATTGATCAATGCGGCCGTCATCGCGCGTGGCGGAACGTCGAGCGTCGAGACGCCGGCGCGGCGCATGCGCAGAAGCGCTTCGTCGCGCGCCGTCACCAGCTCCTCCGCCGCCGCGCTCTCGTAGAGCCGCGTCGAGGAGGGATGCTCGCGGGGAATCGCGGCGGCGAGGAGCCGGTCGTTGCGCAGCGCGACCACCAGCGGGAGATGCCGCGCGGCGCTGCGCGCCGTGTGCGCGATGAGCGAATGCGATGCGCGCGGGTCGATCACGTCGGTGAACAGCACGATCAGCGAGCGCTTGCGATGCCGCTCCGCCAGCAGGCGAAACGCCGCGGCGTAGTCGGGCTCGGACATGGTCGGACGCGCGGGAATCAGCGCGGCGCGGATTCGCGTGAGCGCGGCCGCGCCCTTCGTCGCCGGAACGAAGGCGCGTATCTCATCATCGAAGATGATCAGACCGACCTGATCGCCCGACTGCACGGCGATGTCGGTAAGGACCAGGGCCGAGGATAGGGCATACTCGAATCGCGGCAGGCCTTCGTCCAGCTGCGTCATCATGCGGCCGGCGTCGATCGCGATCAGCACCGTCTGCCCCTGCTCGATGTTGAACTCGCGCGTGATCAGCTTGCGCCGGCGCGCGGTCGCCTTCCAATCGATGCGGCGCGGATCGTCGCCGACGACGTACTCGCGCAGCCCGGCGAACGCGGTACCCTCGCCACGCCGACGTATCGCGCGTACACCCGTATCATGCAGCCGATGCTCGATCGAGAGCAGCCGGTACCGCCGAATGCCGGCGATCGATGGCACCACGCTCACCGCGTCGTCCATCGAAAATCGCAGCGAGCGCTCGATGAGCCCGAGCCGGCCGCGCACCCGCAGCACCACCGTGCCGAGCGGCCACGCGCCGCGCTCGCGTCCGACGATCGAGAAGGGAAGCGACAATCCGCCAAACTTCGGCACCGCGTGCATGCCCGACACCGTCGCTCCCCGCGCCACACCACGGGGCAGCTCGTCGTGCAGCGCAAGTGTCACGGGCTGCATCCACAGACTTTCCAGCTCGTACGTCCCCGGCACCTCGTCGCCGATGCCGACCGTCTCGGGAACTCGCCGCACGAGGCGAATGGCCGCGCCGGGGATCGTCCAGGCATCCAGCACGAGGAGCGCGGCCAGCAACAAGAGCTCGATGTACAGGAGCGCCGGGCCCGGCACGACGATCCAGAGCGGCGCGAGCGCGACCAGAATGACAGCTAGGCGCCGGGTCGGCACGTAGCGAAAGACGTTTACGATGCGGCGCCACACTCCATCGCGCTTCGCCGGCGACATCGCCTCGGATGGCCGCTCCTCGCGGAGCGGAAGTCCAATCGGAGGTAACGTCACGCGAGCGCCCGGCTCACTGCGGCGCGGGAACGCGCGTCAGCAGCGCTTGCAGTATGTCGTCGCTCGACCGTCCCTCGACCTCGAGCTCGGGGGCAACCACGACGCGGTGCCGCAGCACCGGCAGCGCGAAGTCCTTCACGTCGTCGGGGGTGACGAAGTCGCGCGCGGCGATGAGCGCGGCGGCGCGCGCCACGCGCATGAGCGCGACCGTCGCCCTCGGCGAGCCGCCGAGTGTGAGCGAAGAATCCTCGCGGGTCGCGCGCACGATGGCCGTGATGTATTCGCGGACTTCCGGGGCGACTTTCACCGCGTCGACGGCGGCGCGGAGCGCGCGACATCTCTCGGCGTTGAGCACCGGAGCCGGCGTGACGTCGCTCGCTTTCTCCGAATCGAATCCGCCGGCGACGTTGTCGAGCATCTTGAGCTCCGACTCTTTCGACGGATACGGCACTTTGATCTTGAGCAGAAAACGATCGAGCTGTGCTTCGGGGAGCGGATAGGTTCCCTCGTACTCGACCGGGTTCATCGTCGCGAAGACCGTGAAGAGATCGCCGAGCGGCCGGCCGACGCCGTCGGTGGTGCTCTGCCGCTCCTGCATCGCCTCGAGCAGCGCGGCCTGTGTCTTCGCCGGCGCGCGGTTGATCTCGTCGGCGAGCAGCACGTCGGTGTAGATCGGTCCGGGATGAAACTCTGCGCTACCATCGGGCCGCAGCACGTTGATTCCGGTGATGTCGCTGGGCATGAGATCGGGCGTGAACTGAATGCGCCCGAACTTCGCGTTGAGCGCGCCCGCGAGCACGCGTACCAGCAGCGTCTTCGCCGTGCCGGGCACTCCCTCGAGCAGCGCGTGTCCGCGCGCCAGAAAGGCGACCAGCACTTCATCGATCACGGGCTCCTGCCCGACGACGCGGCTGGCGACCGTCTCGCGTACCCGGCGAACGGCGTCGGCGACTTGCTCGGATGTCATCACTTGGAGAGGGTCCTTTCGATGGTGTCGATGGCTTCGCCGACCTGGGCGAATTGCGCCGGAGTCAGGGTCGTGCCGAGCGCGCTCTGCACCGAGCGGACCGCGTCGACGGCGCCGGGGTGCCGGTCGCCGACCGCGGCGAGATACGTGTCATCGGGAATGGACGCGCCCAACGGATGTCGGCGTCGCAGTCCGTGAACGAGGCGGCGCGTCGCGAGCCGTGTTGCACCGATCTGCTGGTACGCGCGCGCCAGAGCGCCGACGTGCTCGAGCGGCGAGCGGCGCTCGATGATCACACGGTTCCGCGGGGGAATCGGGCGCGCGCCGGCCGCCACGAGCAGCACGAGACCGGCGATCAGAATCTGCGCCGTGGTGCGACCGGCGCGCGTACCAAACAGGCCGCGAGCGAGGACGTGCCACGTGCCGCCATGTTGGCCGAATCCGTGATGAAATTCATCGAACAGCAGTGGCCGCCCGTGCGGCTGTCCCAGCCATTCCAGCGAGCGCACCGCCATCACGCCGGCCTCGCCACGGCGCACCACGCCGTTACGCAACATGTTGGGATCGGCGACGACGATCACCCGCCCTTCGCCGACCGGTACGCCGAGCACCGTGGGCCACCACCGCCGTCGCGTCTTCACCGAGTAGAGCGTCACGCTTCCTTCCGGCAGCGCGCGGGTGGGCTTGATGTAGCTGCGCACCCACGCCTGGTCGGCGAAGTCGCCTTGCATCGCCTTCGTGAACACCGCGCTCATCGTCGAGTCGGAGAGCGGGCTGTCGGTAATTTCAACGCGATGCGCGCGCGCCGAGTCCGCCGCCCGGGCGGCAC
>JALZAE010000165.1 GCA_030948535.1 Gemmatimonadota bacterium
GCCCACAATCGTGAGCCGAAGCCCTTGGCCGAGCACATCGCCGACGACGTTGCGCGTCGTCGCGCCAAGCGCGACGCGGATCCCGATCTCGCACGTGCGTTGGGCGACCGAGTACGACACGACGCCATAGATACCGACGAGCGCCATCACCAGCGCGACCGCGGCGAAGGAGCCGAGGAGCGTCGCGGCGAAGCGCTGCTGGCTCAGGGACTCGTTCAGTGCCTCATCCATCGTCCGCACCCCGAATGGCGCGACGTCCGGATCCACCTCGCGCAGCTCGCGCCGCACGGCGGCGATCAGGACGCGCGGATCACCCTGCGTGCGGATCAACATCGACGCGGTCGACATTGGCGTCTGGGTCATCACCGGATACATCGCCGCAGGCGCGGCGGCGGTGAGCCCGGCGAATCGCTCATTGCCGACGACGCCGACGATCTCGCGCCACGTGCCCCAGAAGCGCAGACGATGCCCGATCGGATTCTGGTCCGCGAAGTACTGCTTCGCGGCCGCGTCATTGATGATGAGCACCGGAGGGGACGACGCATCGTCAGTCGGCAAATATCCCCGGCCGCGCAGGAGTGGAATGCCCGCCGTGGCAAAGTACGCCGCCGTCACCGGACGCGTCGCCATCTCGGCTTGCCCCTTCGCCGCCTGCCGCTCGCGCCCTTCGATCACGAAGCTGTTCGTGAAACCGGACGCCAATGGATCGTTCGCCGCGATCGCGACCGAGCGCACGCCCGGTAGCGCGCCGACACGCGCCAGCATCTCGCGCTGGAATACGAAGATCTTGGTCCATCCCGCTGGGAAGTTCGCGAAGCTTTGCGGATAGCGGGACGACGGCAGTTGGTAGCGCAGCGTCAGCAGATGCCCGGCTCGAAAACCGGGATCGACGGCGCGCACGCGCCCGAAGCTCTTTGCCAGCAATCCCGCCGCGATGGCGAGCACCAGCGACAGCGCGACCTCCGCTACGACGAGCCCGCCGCGGAAGCGGCGGTGCTCCCGTGTGGCCGTGCCGCCGCGGCTGCCGCCCTGCAGGGCGTCACCCGTGGCCCCGCCGATAAAAGCGGGCAGGAGTCCGAACGCCATCGCCACGAGCACGGAGACAGCGAGCGTCACCGCGAGTACAGGTCCGTCGAGCGAGATCTGCTCACGACGCGGCAGGCTCGACGGGGCGAGCGAGAGCAGCAGCGACAAACCTGTGCGCGCAACGAGAGCGCCGAGCACCGCCGCGCCCAGCGTGAGCAACAGGCTCTCGACGAAGAACTGCTGCGTCAGCCGCCGGCGCGTCGCGCCGAGTGCCGCGCGTACCGCCACTTCGCGCGAGCGTGCGGCAAGACGCGCCAACAGCAGGCTCGCCGCGTTCGCGCAGGCGATCAGCAGCACGAGGCCGACGGCACCGAGCATCAACATGAGCGTTTTCCGTACGCCACCGACGAGCACGTCGGTGATCGACTCGACGTTCGTCCCGCGCGCGCTGTTGTCGCGCGGATACTCGGTCTCGAGGCGAGCGGCGATCGCGCCCATCTCGACTCTCGCCGCCGCCAACGTCACGCCGGGCCGCATCCGTCCGACGACGTGAATGAAATGACGGGAGCGCGGTCCGCTCGTCGCCGTGAGCTGCATCGGCGCCCACACATCCGTCTCGGCGCTCGGAAAGCGCACGTCCGGTGGCAGCACGCCGACGATGGTGTACGTGCTGTCATCGAGTCGCAGCGTCTGGCCGAGCACGCCGGTGATACCGCCGAGCCGCGTGCGCCAGTAGCGATCGCTCACGATCGCCACGCGTGCGCCTCCGGGCACATCGTCCGCCGGAAGAAATCCGCGACCCAATCGGGGTGTGACGCCAAGCGCGGCGAAGATGTTCGCCGAGACCCGCGCCCCGGTGATTCGCTCCGGTTCGGCGCCGGTGCTCGTGCGGTTGACCGGTCCTTCCACGACGGCCGCCAGCGCGGAGAAGGAGCGCGACCGTGCGACGAAGTCGAAGTAGTCCGGCACCGACGCATCCTCGCGCTCCGTGCCGCTGTCGCGATCCGTTTCCCACACCACGGCGATACGATCGGCGTCGGTGTAGGGAAGACCGCGAATGAGCACGCCGTGCACGACGCTGAAGATCGCCGTGTTCGCGCCGATGCCGAGGGCGAGCGTGAGCAGTACCGCGATCGTGAATGCCGGCGCCCCGCGCAGGGAGCGCCAGCCGTAACGAATGTCCTGCGCGAGCTCTTCGAGCGGACGAACGCCGCGCGCGTCGCGGTACGACTCCTTGACCGAGTCGAGGCCGCCGAAGGTGTGGAGGGCGGCGCGGTTGGCGGCATCGGGATCGAGCCCGAGCCGTTG
>JALZAE010000439.1 GCA_030948535.1 Gemmatimonadota bacterium
ACGTTCGGCAGGAATTGCTTGAAGCCATCCGCCTCGGCGACCTGCACGTCCTTGTACTTCTCGAGCGCGCGCCGGGCCTCGGCGACGATCGTGACGGCGCGCGCGGAATCGGCGGCGGTGGCGACGCGCTTGGGGGTCATCAGCATGTGCGGGTCATCGTGCAACGGGCCGTTCATCGATGACTCGGCTGCGGCGGTCGAGTGGTGATCCATGCCGGCCATCCCGGCGTGGGACGTGTCGGGCTTCGACTGCGCACGCGCCAATGCGGGAAGAGCGATAAGGGCGGCAACGATTGTGGAGCGCATGGAGTCGGTCCTGGGATGTAGGGTGCCTCTAGTCATACATCAGTTGGACGATCGAGATCCGGATCCATTAAGTGGCGCAAGAAGATCGATGGATCGTTGAGGAAGTCGCGCGTCAGGTTGACGTGCTCGAGGTCGGCGTAAGCTACCGCGGCAAAGGGCGACTGGTCGAAGGTGTAGATCGTCGCGCCGGGGAAGGCGAGCAGGATCGGCGAGTGCGTGGCGATGATGAACTGCGACGGAGTCGATCCGGGCACGAGCATGTCGAAGATCATTGCCATGAGCGCGAGCTGGCTCGTCGGCGAGAGGGGCGCCTCGGGCTCGTCGAGCAGATACAGTCCGCCGCCGACGAGCCGCGATTGAAAGAGCTTGAGGAAACTCTGGCCGTGCGAGTTGGCATCGAGGTCGACGCCATAGCGGCGCTCGAGCTCGCCGATGGATGTCAGCGCCGGCCCGGCCGCGAGTCCGCGCGCATACGCCGAGGCGTCCTTGAATTCTTCGTTCACTTCGGCGACGCGATTGAGCATCTCGGCGCGCAGCTTGGCGACCGTCTTGGCGAAGCCGAAGAAATCTTCGGCGCGCAGGAAGAATCCTTTGTGGGTGCGCGGCGACCAGGAGAGGGAGAGCCGAGCGGCGAGGGCGCGCGCGGGCGCGAGCGTGGCGTCGTCCTCGATGCTCTCGGCGCCGACGGTGGGGAGTCGCGCGGCGGCGGCGATTCCTTCGAGCAGTGTGGACTTGCCCGAGCCATTCTCGCCGACGAGGAAGGTGACTTGCGTGGGGAACTTGAGCTCGCGCATCGCGCGCACCGCGGGCACGCTGAACGGGTACGATTCGGCTGCGTCGGTGGGGCGGGCGGGCTTGAGCGTCACCGAGCGTAGGAAGGGCATCGCGCGTTCCCCAAGTTTGCCGTTGATTGTCTACTGTTCGGTCTTCGTCACCATCGCGTCCGCAGTGGGGCGTGGTCGCGTTTGAGGAGTAATATTGTCGTCCATGCAGGCCCCGCGGCTCCCCCACGGCCGGTTCGCATCGGTGATCTTCGACTGTGACTCGACCCTCTCGTCAATAGAGGGGATCGACCGGCTGGCCTATCGTTGCCGCGCCGAAGTGGAGCAGTTGACCGAGGCGGCCATGCGCGGCGAGGTCGCGCTCGAGGAAGTGTATGGCCGGCGGCTGGCGATCGTGCAGCCGACGCGAGACGAGGTCGACGCGCTCGGCGAGCAGTACATCGCGACGATGGTGCCGGGCGCGCGCGAGGTCGTCAACGGACTTCAGGCGTCGGGCGTTACGGTCTACATCGTCTCAGGGGGCATTCGGAACGCTGTGCTCACGCTCGCCCGCTCGCTCGACGTCGCCGACGACAAGGTGTTCGCAGTCGACCTGCACTTCAGCGACGATGGATCGTATGCCGGATTCGACACTGCATCGCCGCTGGCGCGCTCGGGCGGCAAGCGCGTGCTGCTCGAGTCGTGGGGAAGCGCGCTGACGCGGCCGGTGATGTTCGTCGGCGATGGCGCGACGGATCTGGAAGCAAAGCCGGTGGTTGACTGCTTCGTGGCGTTCGCTGGAGTGATCGAGCGGCCCAACGTCGTCGCCGGCGCGGACGTGGTCGTGCGCACGCCGGCACTCACGCCGCTGTTACCGCTCGCGCTGGGCGAGCGCTCTCTCGAACTCACAGGGTGATGAACTGAACATGCCAACGTCGACATCGTTTGGAAAATTCTTTCTGCCGGGTCCAACAGAGGTGCGGCCGGAAGTGCTGGCCGCGCAGACGCGTCCGATGATCGGGCATCGCGGCAAGGGAATGGAGCAGCTCATCGCCGGAATGATGCCCGCGCTGCAGCGCGTGTTCCGCACCACGCGGCCGGTGTACATCTCGTCGTCGTCGGCGACCGGATTGATGGAGGCGTCGCTACGGAACGGCGCGCGGAAGGAAGTGTTGTCGCTGGTGAATGGCGCGTTCAGCGAGCGGTTTTTTTCCATCGCGAAAGCGTGCGGTCTGCAAGCCGAGGCGCTGACAGTGCCGCTTGGCCAGGCGCACACGCCGGAGATGCTGGCGGCGAAGCTGAAGGGCGGCGACTTCGATGCGGTGACGGTCGTGCATTCGGAGACGTCGACCGGCGTTCTCAATCCCATCGCCGATCTGGCGCGCGTGTGTCACGAGGCGGGCGACATCGTGCTGCTCGTCGACAGCGTGACCGGCATCGCCGGCTCGCCGGTGGAGAGCGACGCGTGGAAGCTCGACTTCGTGCTGACTGGGTCGCAGAAGGCGCTGGCGCTACCGCCGGGGTTGGCGTTCGGTGTGGCGCAGCCGAATCTGCTCGAGCGGGCGAAGGCGAGCACCAATCGCGGACTGTATTTCGATCTCGTCGAGTTCGAGCAGTACATCGTGAAGAATCAGACGCCGAACACGCCGGCGCTGTCGCTGATGTATGCCGCGGCTGCGCAGCTGGAGCGGATCGACGCCGAGGGGATCGAGGCGAGGTGGGCGCGGCATGCGGCGATGGCGAAGCGGACGTCGGACTGGGTTGACGAGATGCGGGCGAGTGGTACAGCGGTGGAG
>JALZAE010000174.1 GCA_030948535.1 Gemmatimonadota bacterium
GCCTCGCAGCTGCATCGGTCGTACCGCTTTCCGAATCCCTCGGCGGCATCGGTGCGCTCGGGGCGCGGCTTCGACAATCCGTTCTTCGTCATCAACGACGAGACGGCGACGTCCTCGCTCAGCCGCGTGTTCGGCAACATCGATCTCGACTACCAGCCGGCGGAGTGGTTGACGTTCAAGTACACGGGCGGCGGCGACTACTACTCCGATGAACGCCTCGAGGCCTTCCCCCTCACCAACTCGACGCTGCCGAGCGGGAGCCTCAACCGCGCGAACTTCGTGAACTACGTGCTCGATCACAACCTGTTGGCAATCGCACAGAAGACCTTCACGCCGAGCTTCGCGTCGAGCATCACGGTAGGACAAAACCTGAACAGCACGCGCTTCCGCCAGCTGTACGTGACGGGCACGACGTTGCTGGCGCCGGAGCCGTTCAAGCTGACGAACGCCGTCACGATCGTGCCGAACGATTTCGAGCAGAACGTGCATCGCGAGTCGTATTTCGGGCAGCTGACGTTCGATCTCTTCCAGCAGTTTTATCTGACGGGCGCCGTGCGCCAGGACGGGTCATCCGCATTCGCGCAGAACAACCGCCGGCATTGGTATCCCAAGGCGAGCGCGGCGTGGACGTTTAGCGACGCGCTCCACGGCCGCTGGGCGGACAAGCTGGATTTCGCCAAGGCACGCGTCGCCTATGGCGTGACGGGCAAGGAGCCGAATCCCTATTCCACCATCCCGGCATTCGGCGTGTCGTTGTTCTGTGACTACGGCGGCATTTTCTGCAACAGGACTGTGTTCCAGGGGCAGGGTGGCCTGCTGTCGCCCACCGTGCGGCCGAACGGCAACCTGAAGCCGGAGCGGACGCGAGAGGCGGAATACGGACTCGACTTCGGCTTCTTCCGCGGGTTCGCCGACCTGAGTCTGACGTACTACGACTCAAAGTCCGACGACGTGATCTTCCCGTTGCCGTTACCGCCGTCGTCCGGCTACACGCAGCAAATTCAGAACGCCGCGGTCATCACGAACAAGGGGACGGAAGTCACGCTCAACCTGCATCCGCTTCGCCGGACGTCGCTCGGCTGGGACGTGTCGCTGCTGTGGTCGAAAAATAAAAATCGTGTACAGAGCATCACGGGCGCGGAAGAGGTGGTGGTCGGCAGCGGCAACTTCGGCCAGAGCGTGGCCAAGCCCGGCTATCCGGTCGGCGCCATCGAGGAGTTCGATTTCGCGCGTTGCCGCTACGGCGAGCCGAACGTCGTGAACGGCGTCGACATCAATGCGTTCTGCACGGCGCACAAGGCGCCACAGGGCGCGCTGTACATCGATGATGGCTCGGTGGGACAGGCCGGATTCCCCTTCGTGGACTACACGTCGCGCATCGTGGGAAGCTGGGAGCCGAAGTGGCAGGGCAGCATTCGAAACGCGTTCCGCTTTGGAAAGATCCAGGTGAGCGGCCTGCTCGATATCAAGAAGGGCGGTCAGGCGTGGGACGGGACGCGTGGAGCGCTCTACGCGTACGGCACGCACAAGGACACCGACATCCGCGGCGGAACGTTCGTGTTCGGTCCGACCACGGGCGGGGTGAAGGGCTACTACACGAGCGCCGTCACCGGGCCTGGCGCCGGAACCTCGGTCGTCATCGACCAGGGGTGGTTCCAGGATCTTGGCGGCGCGTTCGGCGACAACGGCGCGCAGTTCGTTGAGGACGCGGGCTACGTCAAGCTGCGCGAGATCTCGGTGGCGTACACGCTCGACCGAGCTTTCGTGAAGCGCCTGTTCGGGCTTTCGAGCATCGACCTTCGCGTCGCCGGCCGCAATTTGAAGACGTGGACGAACTATCAGGGGATCGATCCAGAGAGCAATCTCGCCGGCGCCTCCGGCTTTATTCAGGGCTTCGACTGGTTCAACAATCCGCAGACTCGCTCGGTCGTGCTTTCCGTCGGACTCAACCGCTAACACACTCCAACGAGGAGATATTCTGCATGCGTAGAATCTTCAACGTTGGCGTCGCGGCCGTGGTTCTCGCCGCCACGGTCAGCGGATGCCGCGATTTCCTGAAGGGCAATGCGCTGACGACGAATCCGAACTCGCCGTCGGTGGTCACCGCGGACCAGCTGTTCGTCGGTGTGCAGGTCGCCAATCAGGGGCGCTACGAGACGTACCCGTATCAGCTCTTTCCGCTTTGGTCGCAGCAGATCTCCGGTGTGGCGCGCCAGTGGATCACCCTCGCCGATTTCGGCAACGATGAGTTCACGTCCGACGGCGCGTTCAGCGGGATCTACACAGCGGGCGGTCTAGTGGACATCCGCGCGATCGAGGACAGCGCGCGGGCGCACAACAACCGGAAATTCCTGGGAATCGCCAGGGTCTACGAGGCGCTCATCATCGGCGACGCGGCCGACATCTGGGGCGATATTCCGTACGCGCAGGCCCTGAACGCGAAGACGCCACCGTCGCTCGATCCCCAGGCATCGGTATTCGCGCGCGTGCAGGCGGTGCTCGACTCGGCCATTCTCGATCTGCCCGCTGGGGGCGCCGGTCCGATCTCCCGCGATTTCGTGTACAATAACGACGCCACAAAATATCTGGCGGCGGCGCACACGCTCAAGGCGCGCTACTACATGCACGCCTCGAAGACCGCCGGCGGCACGTACGACGCCGCCGCGCTCACGGCGGCGAAAACGCAGGCGCTCTTGGGAATCAACTCGGCAGCCGGCGATTGGATGACGCTCCACAGCTCGACGACCGGCGAGGAGAATCTGCTCTATGGATTCCTGATCGACCGAGCCGGCGACATCGATCCTGGAGCCACGCTGGTGAACGAGATCAATGCCGCGGGGGCGACGCAGCTCCTTGCGCAGTACTTCACGAAAAACTCGGCGGGAGGATATCAGGGCTCGCCACCAGACCGTGGCGGCTCGAATCCATCGGCGTTCGCCGTGCAGGTGGATACGCGATTCGGTATCGTGACCTACGCAGAGAATCAGATGATCTTGGCCGAAGCCCAGTTCCGGTTGGGCGATCCGGCGGGAGCGCTCACGACACTCAACGCGTACCGCGCCTCGCAGGGCGAGGCGGCGTTGGCGGTCACGGGAACGAGCATTCTGACCGCCGTGCTCCGCGAGAAGTACATCCACATCTTCTACAGTCCGCAACCGTACTTCGATTATCTGCGGACCTGCTATCCGAACCTGCCGTTGCCGGCGGCGTCGAAGCTTCCTTACATCCCGGCGCGATTGTTCTACGGGTACACCGAACGGATCACCAACACCAACATCCCGTCGGTGTCCGCACAGTCGGCGCATCCGGCGAACACGAACTATCCGAAGAACCTGGTCGACCCGACGGGCGCGGCATGTGTGGGGCAGCGCAACCGGCCGTGACGACGAGGCGCACATGAAAGACTGATTTGCGAACGCGGGAGAGCCCGGTCTCGCCCTGAGGCCGGGCTCTTGCGCGTGTCTCACTACTATCGTCAATGCGCATCCGCACCTTCAGGTCACCCGTGGACCGCCGCGTCGTTGCGCTGGCAAGCGCGTGCATCGCGCTCGCCGGTTGCCGCTCTCTCTCACCGATGGGGGGCGTGATGCCGGCGCCCGAATCGACGATTCGCGTGCAGCTCACGGACTCGGGATCCGCGGGCATGCGCTCCGCCCTCGGGCCCTCGGTGGTTTACGTCACAGGCCGCGTCGAAGGCGCCGACAGCAGCGGCGTCGCGCTCCACGTTGGTGAGACTGAAGCCGCTGGCGGGGCCGTGACGTATTGGAAGGGCGAGCGCGCGGTGATTCCGCGCTCGTACGTCGCGGTGATCGAGCAAGAAAAACTCGCCCCCGTGCGCACGATGGTCCTCGCCGGCGCCATCGTTGCGGCACTCGCGGGCGCGTTTCACGCCCTGAGCAGTGCCTCCGGAAGCGTGTCAGGCGGCCCGAACCCAGGCCCGCGCTGACA